>NZ_WEII01000001.1:0-307610 GCF_009183805.1 Bacillus sp. B2-WWTP-C-10-Post-4
GTATTATTGATTATCATTCTCATTAAATATTAAAAATAATATCTCACCCTATTCCTTATACGAAGGCATAGAAACTGAGAAAAAATGATAAAACGTATTTATTGATTATCATTCTCAATGCAAATCAAAAAAAATAAACTATCTCTTCTCCTCTTCTTTCACCTCTTCCCATAACAACACTATAGTTATAGAAACCCCTTTTCCCTCACTTCCCTTCCAATATTTCCACAACTAAGTCAATCTTAGCCTACTCATAAATTTTTTGTCAACTATATTACGTATAAAATTTTTAACATCTGAATTTCTCTATATGCGGCTTTTTTTACAAAAAAGAGACTTTCTATTATAGAAAGTCTCTTTTCTCTATTTCTCTACAGCAATTTCCTGCTTTTGAAACTTAGAAACTATATAACCAAATCCTATACCGATTATGCCTGGAACTAACCAACCAATTCCTACACTATATAATGGAATCTTATCTAAAATAGGTGCTAGCGCTGCAATTTGAAGGTTTGCATTGTGTAATCCATCAAAGAAACTTATTGCAAATGCTCCTACAATCCCGCCCACATACATCGCTAATGGAAGACGAACGTAGTTTTCAACAAGTGATAATACGATAAGTACGATTCCAATTGGATAAATTGCGATTAAGATTGGTAATGCTAATGCATTTAACTGAGTTAACCCAAGGTTTGCTACCATAAATGCTAATACACAGAAAATGAAAACGACTTTTTGATAAGAAAGCTTTGGTAATAAGGAAGAGAAGTAATCACCACAAGCTGCAACAATACCTACAGAAGTTGTTAAACATGCTGCTGTAATTGCGATCCCTAATAATAAAGTTCCGTAGCTACCAAATAAATGATTCACGACATTTGTTAAAATAATTCCTCCGTTTGCACCCATTCCAAGTGACACACTAGAAGCTCCAAGATAAGCAAGTGCTAAATACACAAGTAGTAGACCAAGCGCTGCAATAAATCCTGCAAAGATTGTTACTTTTGCAATACTGTTTTTATTTGTAATGCCTTTTTCTTTTAACGCATGAATTACAACATTTCCGAATACCAGTGCTGCAAGTCCATCTAAAGTTAAATATCCATCAATAAATCCTTTGAAGAGAGGAGCACTATACGCTTCTGTTGGTGCACCAAATTCTCCAATTGGTGTAATAAGTGCTTTACCTACGATAATTGCAATAACAGCTAATAATATTGGAGTTAGCACCTTACCAATACGACCCACTAATTTCGAAGGATTTAAAGCTAAATAGAAAGTGACTGCAAAGAAAATAAGTGTAAAGATAACAAGTGGATATGACTGACCAGCTATCTCACTTGGTAAAAACGGTGCAACACTCATCTCATAAGCTACTGTTCCTGTACGCGGCACACTTACGAATACGCCTAAACATAAATAAATTGCAGTGATAAAAACAAGTGCGAATATAGGATGTACACGTCCTGCTAGCTCATTAATATCTCCCTTTAAAGCTATAACAATTACTCCTAATAAAGGTAGTCCAACGCCTGTTACGATAAAACCAAACAGCGCGATCCATACGTCCGTTCCAGCACCTTGCCCTAACGCTGGTGGAAAAATCATATTACCTGCACCAAAAAACAGTGCAAATAACATTAAACTTATTGCAAACATCTCTGAAAACTTTAAAGATGATTTCATTTCTACTAACCTCCTAAAATAATAAATTAACAAAATATTCTGAATTAAAATCCGTCACATATCCTCTTTCAAGCATACTTCCCCGTAAAAGAACGCAAAAAACACCCGTCCCTAACAAAGGGACGAGTGTTGAAATCGTGGTTCCACCCTTATTCTAATAAAATGAATTTATAACGAAATAAGCTCATTTTATAGCTCGTGTAAATTGATAACGGTTTTATCCGCCAAGAATTACAATGCATCATGTATGCAGTTCACTCTTGAAGTTTAGAGGTGGTAAGCTTGTCTTTTCGTATTAGGAAGCTCACAGCCTAAGGCTTCCCTCTCTGAGAATCGTAAAATACAACTCATGTCCTCATCATTACTTTTATAAAATATCTTGTCGAAACTTGTTGTTTTTTATTATATGGGCTATTTTTTAAAAAATCAATAGTTTTATTTTTTCTGACAAAAAAAATATAGGGAGAAAATTTTCCCTCCCTATAACTGCCCTATTAAAATTTCTAACTCTTCAGCTGTAACGCTCCGCCACTTTCCAACTTCAAGCTCATTTAGCTCTATATTCATAATGCGTACTCGCTTTAGCTTTATTACAGTAAACCCGAAAGCTCGACTCATTCTACGAATTTGCCTGTTCATTCCTTGCGTTAAAACAATACGAAATGTTGATTGATCGACTCTTGTCACTTTGCACGGCTTCGTCATTCCATCTTTAATCTTTACACCGCTGGACATCTCATCAATAAACCAGTCCGTAAAAGGTTTATCGACTGTGACAACATATTCCTTCTCGTGCTCATGATCACCATGTAAAATTCGATTCGCAATGCCGCCGTCATTCGTTAATAAGATAAGTCCTTCCGATGCTTTATCTAATCGTCCAACTGGAAAGATTCGCTCTGGATAATTGATATAATCAATAATATTATCTTCAATATGATCAGCTGCTGTACAAGTAATTCCGACTGGTTTATGAAAGGCTATGTACACCTTTTCTTTCTCTTCTTTTACAATAACTTGCCCATCAATCGTTACAACATCACCATCGCTCACAAGTTTACCGTGCGTACATATTTCACCATTAATAGCCACGCGTCCAGCTTTAATGAGGCGATCTGTTTCACGTCTGGAGCATGATTTTGCTTCGCTTATGTATTGGTTGATTTTCATGTTCTATTCCTTTTCACATATATTAAAAGCGTCAATCTATGGCAATATCATTCTGCCACGATTGACGCTTTTTCACTTCGCAAAAACAACTAAATAAATAACCCCAATCACCAAAAATATTCCGCAACAAGCTAACAATACTTTTGCAAGTTTGTCCATAAACATATAATGGTTTCCCCTTTGTTTCGTTGTTTTCTATTTTAATTCGACAACTGTTACGCCTAGGCCTCCCTCGCCCATGTCACCGTAACGGAAGGTTTTTACACCGCGATGCTTCTTCAAGTAATCTTGTACACCTTGGCGAAGTGCTCCTGTCCCCTTACCGTGAATAATTGATACGCGAGGATAGCTTGCAAGCTGGGCATCGTCTAAGTATTTCTCAACGCGCGCCATTGCATTTTCAAATCGTTCACCACGAAGGTCAAGTTCTAATGAAACGTGATAGTCTCTACCTTTTACCGTTGCAACTGCTTTTTTCTCTGTTTGCTTCGGTGTGTTAATGTATTCCATGTTAGATTCTTTTACTTTCATCTTCAGAATACCGATTTGTACGCTCCACTCAGTATCACTTACTTTTTCAAGTAATTGACCTTTTTGACCGAACGTTAATACTTTTACTTCATCACCTGCACGTAACTGTTGCTTCGGCGCAGTGTTTTTCACGTTTACTTTTTGTTTCTTAACAAGCTCTGGTGCTGCGCCTTCTAGACGGCTCTTCGCTTCAATTAACTCGTGATCTTTCACGTTTGCAAGCTGTGCTTTACGCAATTGACGAAGTTCTTGAATAATGCCTTCTGCTTCTTTCTTTGCGGCTTCGACTTTTTCTTCCCCTTCTTTTTGCGCTTTTAATAATCGTTCATCGCGATCTTCGTTAAATTCAATGATTTGACGTTGTAATTCACGATGAAGTTTTTCAGATTGTTTGCGAAGTGCTTCTGCTTCGTTCCAGTCACGCTCTGCGTTCTTCTGGCTTTCTTCTAACTTCGCAATCATATTTTCAATTTTATTCGTATCTGTACTAATGTGGTTGCGTGCTTGGTCAATAACGCGATCAGATAATCCAAGACGTTTCGAAATTTCAAAGGCATTACTACGGCCTGGTACACCGATTAATAATTTATAAGTTGGACTTAATGTATTTACATCAAACTCAACACTCGCATTAATAACTTGCTCACGGTTATATCCGTATGCTTTTAATTCTGGATAATGCGTCGTTGCAACAACGCGAGCACCGCGATTACATACTTCATCTAAAATCGAAATTGCTAGTGCAGCACCTTCTTGTGGGTCTGTTCCAGCACCTAATTCATCGAATAAAACTAAGCTTTCAAAATCAGCTTTTTCTAAAATATCAACGATGTTCACCATATGTGAGGAGAACGTACTTAAACTTTGTTCAATCGATTGCTCATCACCGATATCAGCAAATATATTTTTAAACACACAAATCTCTGACTCATCCATTACTGGAATGTGAAGACCAGATTGCGCCATTAAAACACAAATACCAACTGTTTTCAGCGTAACTGTTTTACCACCTGTATTCGGTCCTGTAATAACAATTGTCGTGAAATCTTTACCTAACATAATGTTATTTGGCACAATAATTTCTGGATCGATTAGCGGATGGCGAGCTTGTCTTAAATCCATATAACGCTCGTTATTTACGATTGGTTTCGTTGCTTTAATTCGCTTTGCATAAAAAGCTTTCGCAAAAATGAAATCAAGATTCGCAACTACTTCTACGTTTGATAAAACGATATCAGCTTCTACTGCCACTTCTTCTGTTAACATCAATAAGATGCGTTCGACTTCTTGTTTCTCTTTCACACGAGCTTCTTGCAGTGCGTTATTTAATTCTACAATGACTTGCGGTTCAATAAATAACGTTTGTCCAGAAGCTGATTGATCGTGAACAATACCACCATATACGCCGCGGTATTCTTGTTTTACTGGGATTACGTAACGTTCGTTACGAATCGTTACAATCGAGTCAGACAGCATCTTTTGCGCATTTGAAGAGCGCGTCATATTTTCTAATTTTTCACGAATACGGCTTTCCGCAGTACGAATTTGAGTACGAATACCACGCAGTTTATCACTTGCGCTATCGACTACTTCACCACCGTCACCGATACAATTTGTAATTTTCTTTTCTAAATCATATAAAGATACAATTTGAGCGACGTGAGTTTCTAAAATCGGAAGCTCGACACCGTTATCAGCCATATCTTCAATGAAACGTTTCATATTACGACTACCATACATCGTATTCGCAATATCAAGTAATTCATTTGGACTTAACATACTCCCAATTTTTGCACGCTTCACATTTGAGCGAATATCCGTAATACCACCTAATGGTGCACTACCTTTTAAACGAATAACTTTCGCTGCTTCATCCGTTGTATCTTGCATTTCTACAATTTCTTCAAAATCAGTGCTCGGCACTAAATGCTTCACTTTGTCACGGCCAAGTGAAGAGGCTGTATGTTCAAGTAATTGTTCTTTTACTTTATTGTATTCTAATACACGCAACGTTCTTTCTAACATGTTGCAGGTCCCCCTTGCGTTACTTATTACGTTTAATATAGTCTAATAAACGTTCAATATCCCATGTGTTAATCACGTTATCTTTTTGAATCCAACCTTTACGTGCTGCTGCTACACCTGTTTCCATATCTTCCAACATTTCAAGTGTATGAGCATCTGTATTAATCGCTACTTTTACACCAGCATCTTGTGCTTGTTTTAATAATTTCGCGCTTAAATCTAGACGGTTCGGATTCGCATTTAATTCTAAAACTGTATTTGTCTCTTTTGCGAGTTCAATTAATAAATCTGTATCTACATCATAACCCTCACGGCGCCCGAGAAGACGTCCTGTCGGATGAGCAATCATTGTGACATGTTTATTCTCAAGTGCAGTACGCAGACGCTTCATGATCGTTTCACGGTCTTGTGAGAAGCTAGAGTGAATTGCTCCAATGACATAGTCTAATTCTTCTAATACTTCATCATCAAAATCAAGCGAGGCATCTGGTAAAATGTCCATTTCAATTCCGCGTAAAATTGTAATGTCTGGATACTTTTCATTCATACGTTCAATTTCTTTCGCTTGCTCACGAAGACGCTCTTTCGTTAAACCATTCGCTACTTTTAAGTATTGCGAGTGATCAGTAATCGCCATAAACTTATATCCACGAGCACGGCACGCTTGTACCATTTCTTCAATAGAAAAAGCACCGTCACTCCAAGTTGTATGCATATGTAAATCACCTTGTATATCGGAAAACTGAATTAAGTTCGGATACTCTTTAATTAATTCAATTTCTTTTCCATCTTCACGCACTTCTGGCGGAATAAATGGTAGACCGAAATGAGCAAAGAAGTCTTCTTCAGTCTCAAATGTTTTCACTTCACCTGTTTCTAAGTTCTCTACACCGTACTCACTAATTTTCTCGCCTTTATCTTTTGCGATTTGACGCATTTTTACGTTATGGTCTTTTGATCCTGTGAAATGGTGAAGTGTTGTAATAAACTCTTCTGGTTTTACTAAGCGGAAATCGATTGAAATATCATATTCATATTGAAGACGAACAGAAACTTTCGTATCCCCACTTGCGATTACCTCAATCATATTATCGAATTGTAGTAAATGCTCACGTACCGCTGCTGGTTCTGTCGTTGCAATGATAAAATCTAAATCTTTCACTGTTTCACGAACACGGCGCAAACTACCAGCGCGAGAGAAACGAATTACTTCAGCAATATTCGACAATTTCTCCTCTATTTCCCCGGCAATAGGCAATACCATCGCAATTGGTAAACGCTCTGGACGAGAGCCTACTTGATCGATTGCTTCTAATATTTTCTCTTCTGTCTTCTTACCGAAACCAGCTAAAGCTTGTACTTTATTTTCCTCACAAGCAGCTTTTAACGTCTCCATATCAATAACGCCTAGCTCTTTATATAACTTAGCCACCTTTTTACCACCAAGACCTGGTAGTTTTAATAACGGCAATAAGCTACTCGGTACTTCTTTTTCAAGTTCTTGTAATACTTCAGATGTTCCCGATTCTATATATTCTTGAATAACGGCTGCTGTTCCTTTTCCGATGCCCGGAATCTTTGTGAAATCTTCAATCTCAGAAAGACTACGATCGTCACTTTCTAATGCTGCTGCCGCTTTACGAAATGCAGATATTTTAAATGGATTCGCACCCTTTAGTTCCATAAAAAGCCCGATTGTCTCTAATAATTTGATAACTTGTTTTTTATTTACTTTCATCATTACCCCGCCTTTCTTTCATAGAAAAAAACTTCTCTTTCCGAAAAAAGAGAAGTTATACTCTGCTACCTGTCTGCCATAGTTCCTTCACCTTTTCAGATAGAATCGGTGTATCGTCTACAATTATTTTGCTAATTGATGATTTTTGTAATGGTGTTTGTACTTGTTCAATCGGAAGAATGTTTCCAATGATAATTAAGACAAACAAAACAATATATACTTCTAAAAATCCGAGGATTGCCCCCGCAAACGCATTTACTTGCTTTAAAACCGGTATTTCTGCAAACATATTTAACAAATTACCAAGTAATGAAAGTGCTATTTTTGTAATAATAAACAATATGATAAACGCAAGCGCTTGATAAAATACTGTCTCAATATTATTTGCATCAATCCATTCTGGAACAGATACGTTTTTATCAAATGGATACGGAATAAATTTCGCAAGTGCTGGCGCTAAATCTTTACAGTACCAGTATGCAACAAGGTATGCGATAATAAAGCTTGTTAACTTTACAAGTTGCAGAATAAACCCTCTGCGTAAGCCGAGGAAAAATCCCATAACAAGCAGTAAAATGATAATAATATCAATCATGTTATTCCATTCCTTTTTTTGTCATACTTTCTTTCAATTTCTCATGTTCTTCTTTTAATTTTATGTAATCGTGTATGACGTTTACCGCCGTCAATACCGCTAGTCTACTCGTGTCAAGCGAAGGATTCTTGGCATTGAGTTCGCGCATTTTATCATCCACAATCGCTGCTACCATGCGGATATGACTTGTACTTTCATCGCCAACAACTGAATATTGCTGACCATAGATTTCTACATTAATTCGACTTTTCTTTCCCTTTTGTTGTGACAACTCACCGGCCTCCAATCACGTACAGAATCCTAAAGTTTATCATACCATGAACCTTCATAATATGGAAACAGAAAGAACAATCCGATATGATAAAAATAACAATATAAAAAAAGGGGCGACCATTATGTCAAATTCTATCGTAATTCAAACAAATTCTACAGTAATTGAAGACATGAAACAACAATATAAACATTCGCTTACCCCGAAAATTCCGCAAGGCGGTATCTTTATGGCTAAGGTGCCATCTTGCACGATTACAGCGTATAAATCTGGAAAAGTAATGTTCCAAGGAGGCCGCGCTGAAGCAGAAGCTTCTCGTTGGCAAACTGTCTCTCACGCGCCAAAAACAGCTGTAAAAAAATCTGTCGATTCCCATCGTTATGCGCCGCCTACTTCCATCAGTACAATGTCTATTGTAGGGTCTGATGAAGTTGGTACGGGAGATTTCTTTGGACCGATGACAGTCGTTGCTGTATATGTGGATGCGAAGCAAATTCCACTACTAAAAGAACTTGGTGTAAAAGACTCTAAAAACTTAAATGACGATCAAATTACCGCCATTGCGAAACAACTTCTACACGTTGTTCCTTACAGCTCTCTTGTCCTTCATAATGAAAAATATAACGAGCTATTTGATAAAGGAAACAACCAAGGTAAGTTAAAAGCCTTGCTACATAATAAAGCTATTACAAACTTATTAGCGAAAATGGCACCTACAAAACCTGAAGGCGTCTTAATTGATCAATTCACACAACCTGATACATACTATAAATATTTAGCAAAACAAAAACAGGTACAGCGTGAAAATGTTTA
Source organism: Bacillus sp. B2-WWTP-C-10-Post-4 (assembly GCF_009183805.1). Lineage (NCBI taxonomy): Bacteria > Bacillati > Bacillota > Bacilli > Caryophanales > Bacillaceae > Bacillus > Bacillus sp. B2-WWTP-C-10-Post-4. The sequence goes on from NZ_WEII01000001.1 coordinate 8,833, forward strand.
TTTCGCCACGAAAGGTGAAAGCGTCCATTTAGCAGTAGCCGCTGCTTCTATTTTAGCTCGCTACTCATTCGTAAAACAGTTTGACGAACTAAGTAAAAAAGCTGGTATGCCACTTCCGAAAGGTGCTGGTAAACAAGTTGATATCGCTGCTGCTAAATTAATTCAAAAGCTTGGTAAAGAACGATTACCCGAGTTTGTGAAACTGCATTTCGCTAATACGGAGAAGGCGCTTCGCTTATTAAAATAGTATCGACAAAAACAGGAGCCTACAAACTCCTGTTTTTTGTTTCATCCTACTATTGTCCTTATAGTTTTGTTATAATTATAATATACAGATTATTCTAACATAGGAGGGGATCTACATTGCTACTTCTACAAATGATTCTAAATATTTTACTAGGCGATCCACACGAAAGACAGTTCGAAATTAGAGAAAACATTCATCTACTAAGTGAACAACCAGCGTTCAACGATTTAATAGAGCGTTATGGTCGATCTTTCTTATTAAACTTTCGGATTCGAAGATTTATCGGGAAACACGATGCACGCTTGTTAATACATAATCCAGCAAAACTACAACACTTCTGTGAAGAACTTGAATGTATGATTAGAAAAAGGAGGTTTTTCATATGAACGCTGTAAAAGTTAAAAAGGTACTATATGCTTTCGTACACCTCGTAGGCCCACTTTCTTACCTCACTATTTCTATCATTTGGGGAGCTTTTTTCACTACTAAATCCACATTCGAAAATATATCTGATAATCTTGGCGTGATGGCCATCTATTACGTGTTCATAAGTTTACTGTGGTTTTTCTATTTAGATCGATTAGACAAAGACATAAATAAGATTACAAAAGAAATTAACGATAATAAGATGTAACACATAACAAAGGAGAGCCCTTAAGACTCTCCTTTGTTATGTTAGCTTCGTTTCTGCTTCTTATTTGATGAAGATACTTTATGAGAACCTGTTTCATGTGTCGTCGTTCCTTGTCCTTCAACTTCTGGAGAACCTAGGCCCGATCTTGAATGATCTTTTTTCACTTTTTTACTCATTTATATTCACCCCTTCGCGTTACTTTTTGCTACGAGGGAATAAACTATACAATATGTAAAATAAAAAGCGAGAGGAAATCCTCTCGCTTTTTTTCATATTTTAGAATTCAGAAGAACCTGGAGTTCTTGGGAATGGAATTACGTCACGGATGTTAGCCATACCAGTGATGTACATTAGGAAGCGCTCGAAACCTAGACCGAATCCAGCGTGTTTTGTACCGCCGTATTTTCTAAGTTCTAAGTACCACCAGTAGTCCTCTTCGTTCATACCTAATTCTTTAATTCTGTCTACTAAAACGTCCATTCTTTCTTCACGTTGGCTTCCGCCGATTAATTCGCCGATGCCAGGAACTAGAAGGTCAGTAGCAGCTACTGTTTTACCGTCTTCATTTAAACGCATGTAGAATGCTTTAATGTCTTTCGGATAGTCAGTTACGAATACAGGGCGTTTGAAGATTTCTTCTGATAAGTATCTTTCGTGCTCTGTTTGTAAGTCAATTCCCCATTCTACTGGGTATTTGAAGTCAGCACCTGATTCTTGAAGCACTTTAATTGCTTCTGTATATGTGATGCGACCGAAGTCAGAGTTGATTACGTTGTTCATGCGCTCTAGAACTGTTTTATCAACGAAGCTGTTGAAGAATTCCATTTCTTCTGGTGCATGCTCTAATACGTATTTCATTGCATATTTCAGCATATCTTCTGTAAGGTTCATTACGTCACCTAGTTCAGCGAATGCAATCTCAGGCTCAACCATCCAGAACTCAGCAGCGTGACGAGTTGTGTTTGAGTTTTCTGCACGGAATGTAGGTCCGAATGTGTATACATCACGGAATGCTAATGCATAAGCTTCAGCGTTCAGCTGTCCACTTACTGTTAAGTTTGTTTCTTTACCGAAGAAGTCTTTTGACTCATCAACTTTTCCGTCTTCACCTTTTGGTAGGTTATTTAAATCTTGCGTTGTTACGCGGAACATTTCGCCAGCACCTTCTGTATCACTACCAGTGATGATTGGTGTGTGGACATGTACGAATCCACGCTCTTGGAAGAATTGGTGAATCGCAAATGCTGCGATAGAACGTACGCGGAACGTTGCAGAGAATGCATTTGTTCTTGGACGTAAGTGAGCGATTGTACGTAAGTATTCAAACGTATGACGCTTCTTTTGAAGTGGGTAATCAGAATCTGATAAGCCCTCGATATCAATTTTTTCTGCTTTAATTTCAAATGGTTGCTTCGCTCCCGGCGTTGCAATTACTTTACCTTCTACTTTAACTGAAGAGCTAAGTGGAAGTTTTGCAATTTCTTTGAAGTTCTCTAATTCTGTATCGAAAACGATTTGAACGCTTTTAAAGAAGCTACCGTCGTTTAATTCGATGAAACCAAATGCTTTTGAATCACGTAAGTTACGAATCCACCCTGATACTTGTACTGTTTGATCTGCATACTTTTCTGTATCTCTATACAGACTTTTTACTAATGTGTTTTCCATAGTGAAATTCTCCTTTGCTCATATATTTAAATACAAAAAAACCTTTCATCCATAAAGGGACGAAAGGTTAAACTTCGCGGTACCACCCAATTTGTCATAAAGACCAACTTTAACTCGTATGTAATACATACTTCCCGGTTTGTAACAGGCCGGATTCCCGTCTAAGTCTACTCTTGAATACAAAATTCAATTTCGGTTAGCAACTCCAAGGTGTTCTTCACATATACCGCCTCATCAGGCTCTCACCGTCCCTGACTCGCTTTGGATTATAGTATATACTACTTTTCCTTATCATCGTCTTTCATTTTGTTAAACTAAAATTAATGTACTACATTCGAGAGAAAGATGCAAGGTGTCGGAAAATATATGAGCGATTTTTGTAATATATCGACTTACCGACAGTGTCCGACAACCAATCCAATAAAAAAATTGCCGGAATGAATCCGGCAATTTTCTAATTACTTACGTAACTCCGCACCGAATTTCGCTTCTACCGTTGTTAGTACACGGTTATGTGCTTCTGTTACTTCTTCGTCTGTTAATGTACGTTCTGCATCGAAGTAAGTCATAGAGAATGCAAGTGATTTCTTGCCTTCTTCCATTTTTTCACCTTCGTATAAGTCGAATAGTGTTACGTCTTTCAGAAGTTCTCCGCCAGCTTCAGCAATGACTTGCTTCATTTCACCAGCTTTTGTTTCTTTTGTTACTACAACAGCCATGTCACGTGTCATAGATGGGAAACGTGGAATTGCTGAGTAGTAAGTTTCCTCAGCGTCTGCACCGAATACTTTTACAAGAGATAATTCAAATACGAATGTATTTTTCACATCTAATTGTTTTTCTGCTTCTGGGTGCAATTGACCGATGAAACCAATTACTTCGCCATCTAATACGATGTCAGCTGTACGGCCTGGGTGCATACCTTCACGTTTTGCTGGTGCATATGTGATTTGATTTGAAACGCCAAGCACGTCGAATAGTCCTTCTAGTACACCTTTCACAACGAAGAAGTCTACTACTTTCTTCTCACCTTGCCATGCATGGTGAAGAGCAAGACCTGTCATAACACCTGCAAGATGTTGTTCTTCTTTCGGAAGTTCTCCTTCTTCTGTCGGTAAGAAGATAGAACCTACTTCGTATAAAGCAACGCTGTCGTTTTTACGAGCGACATTGTATGAAACTGCTTCTAGTAATTGCGGTACTAAGCTTAAACGAAGTTGGCTACGTTCTTCACTCATTGGAAGTGCAAGACCTACAGGCGCCTTTTCGTTTGGCTCAACCATATATTGTTTCGCTTTGTCAGCGCTTGTTAATGAATACGTAATTGCTTCATATAAACCAGCACCCTCTAAGAAGCGGCGTACTTTACGACGTTTCGTTTGTGCTGATGTTAATTTACCACGAGTCATCGTTCCAGAAGGTAATGTAACTGGAATGTGGTCATAACCGTATAGACGGCCCACTTCTTCTACTAAGTCTTCTGAAATTGTAATATCAGGACGACGTGCTGGTACATTTACATGGAATGTTCCTTCTACTTCTGTAAATGGGAATTTCAAGTTTGTGAACATTGTACCCATTTCACTCGCAGAAATATTTGTACCTAATACACGGTTTACTTTTTCAGCAGTAACAGATACTGTACGCTCTTGTACTTGTAAGTTGTCAGCTTCTACTACACCTTCAAGTGCTTCACCGCCAGCATATTTCGCCATTAAAGCAGCTGCGTGTTGAATTGCTTCAAATGTACGTGTTGGATCGATTCCTTTTTCGAAACGTGCACTTGATTCACTACGAAGACCTAAGTCTTTTGATGTACGACGTACTGTTTGACCTGCAAAGTATGCAGACTCAATTAGAACGTTTACTGTCTCATTTGTAACTTCAGAATCCGCCCCGCCCATTACACCAGCAACAGCTAAAGCTTTCGTGCCGTTTGTAATTACAAGATGGTGGCTTTGTAATGTACGCTCTTGATCATCTAACGTTTCAATTTTTTCGCCTTCTTTTGCAAGACGAACAACGATTTCTTTTGAACCTAATTTATCGTAATCGAATGCATGTAACGGTTGACCGTATTCCATTAAAATGTAGTTTGTAATATCAACTACGTTGCTAATTGGACGAATGCCAGCTGCCATAAGACGAGTTTGCATCCACATTGGTGACGGACCAATCTTTACGTTTTTAACCATTTTTGCAATGTATAATGGGTTTTCTTCTTTCGCTTCTACGCTTACAGAAATATAATCAGAAGTTTTTTCTGCTGTTTCTTGTAAGTCGATAGCTGGAAGTTTTACTTCACGGCCATAAATAGCAGCTACTTCGTAAGCAACACCTAACATGTTTAAGCAATCTGCACGGTTTGGTGTTAAGCCAAGCTCAAGTACTTCATCGTGTAAGTTTAAAATTTCAAGTGCATCTGCACCAACTTCAGCGTCACTTGGGAAGATGAAGATACCATCTGCGTATTCTTTTGAAACTAACTTTCCATCAATACCAAGCTCTTGAAGAGCACAAACCATACCGTGAGAAGCTTCACCGCGTAGTTTTGCTTTTTTGATTTTGAAGTTACCAGGAAGTACAGCTCCAACTTTTGCAACTGGTACTTTTAAACCTTTTGCAATGTTAGCAGCTCCACAAATAATTTGAACTGGCTCTTCTTCACCGATATCGATTAAGCATTTGCTTAATTTATCAGCTTCTGGGTGTTTTTCACATTCTAATACGTGACCAACTACAACACCTTTTACACCTTTATTTAATACTTCAACGCCTTCTACTTCAATACCACTTTTCGTGATTTTGTCTGCTAGTTCTTGTGCTGTTACATCTTTAATATCTACATACTCTTGTAACCAACGATATGATACGAACATATTTATCCTCTCCTTCCCTTACGCTCGTTTGAATTGTTGTAAGAAACGTACATCATTTGTATAGAAATGACGAATGTCATCTACTCCGTATTTCAACATTGCGATACGCTCTGCGCCCATACCGAATGCGAAACCTTGATATTCTTTTGAATCATAACCAGCCATTTCAAGTACGTTCGGGTGAACCATACCTGCGCCTAGAATTTCAATCCAGCCAGTTCCTTTACAAGTGCCGCAACCTTTGCCGTGACACATCATACAAGAAATATCCATCTCTACAGATGGCTCTGTGAATGGGAAGAAACTTGGACGAAGACGGATTTCACGATCTTCACCGAACATCTTTTTCACGAATACTTGCAGTGTACCTTTTAAGTCACTCATACGAATGTTTTTATCAATTACAAGACCTTCAATTTGCATGAACTGATGTGAATGCGTCGCATCGTCGTCATCACGGCGATACACTTTACCAGGACAAATAATTTTGATTGGGCCTTTTTCTTTATTATTTTCCATCGTACGTGCTTGCACAGAAGATGTATGTGTACGTAGTAACGTTTCTTCTGTAATGTAGAATGTATCTTGCATATCACGCGCTGGGTGATCTTTCGGTAAGTTTAGTGCTTCGAAGTTGTAGTAGTCTTTTTCTACTTCTGTTCCTTCAGCTACTTCATAACCCATACCGATGAATACATCTTCAATTTGCTCAACAACAGCTGTTAACGGATGGTGACAACCTGTTTCAACAGGACGACCTGGCAGTGTAACATCGATTGTTTCAGTAGCTAATTTCGCTTCGATTACTGCTTTTTCTAAGTTACTAATTTTGTCATCTAAACGCGTTTGAATCGCTTCACGCACTTCATTTACTAATGCTCCCATACGTGGACGCTCTTCTGCTGACAATTTTCCCATGCCGCGTAATACTTCTGTAATTGGGCTTTTTTTTCCTAAATACGCTACGCGTACGTCGTTTAAGCCCTTTAGCTCTTTCGCTTCTTCAATAAGCTCTAACGCTTTTTGCTTTAGCTCTTTTAAACGTGCTTCCATTTTGGAACCCTCCTAATTTTAAAAATAAAAAAACCTCGCTCCCAAAAAGGGACGAGGTAAATTCGCGGTACCACCCTAAATTGACAGAACAAGTCTGCCCACTCATTAGTTATAACGATCAATTCTGACCGGAACGCCTTTACATATACATGGTCCTGGCGTCAACTCCAGAGGTGAATTCACTTCCGTCTACCATAAGAATGCTTTCAGTCTACGGCACTCTCTCCCTATATGGCGATTTTGTAAGTTACTCTTCTCTATCAACGTTTTTCGTTATTTAACTTTTAATATAATGTACTTCAACTTATTATAAGAAGTTTTTTATTTGTTCGCAACCGGGCTTTGCAAATAATACGTTAAAATCCCTGCTGCAACCGCAACATTTAATGATTCTGCCCCGCCGTAAATCGGAATATACAAGTTTTGATCCGTTTTTGCAAGAATTTCTTGGCGTACGCCATTTCCTTCATTTCCTACAATTAATGCAAAACTGCCAGCCGGCGTTACTTCACCATACGGAACTCCATTTTCAAGAGCTGTTCCATATACAGGAACGTTGTTTTCTTTTAACTTATCTACCCATTCTTCTAAGTTCCCTTTTACAATTGGTAAGTGGAAAATAGAGCCTTGTGTAGAGCGGAGTACTTTACTATTGTAAACATCAACACAACCTTCTCCAAGCACAACGGCGTGAATACCAGCTGCATCAGCTGTACGAATAATTGTTCCTAAATTACCTGGGTCTTGCAGGCCATCTAATAAAAGGAATTTCCCATCAGTAAGAGCTACTTCTTTCTCATGCTTCTCACAAACAGCAAATACACCTTGTGTCGTTTCTGTTTCACGAAGTATTTTGACAATCGCCTCAGGTACGATATACATTTCCACATCATTAACTGTCCAATCTTTCGGAAGGTCTGTCTGATCTGAAACGATAAGTTCTGTTACAATTCCTGCCTTCAAAGCTTCCTCGACTAAGTGGAATCCTTCTACAAAAAATAAACCTTTTTTATCGCGTTCTTTTTTCGTTTGCAGCTTTTTCCACTGCTTTACACGCGGATTTTGTACTGAATCAATGTTTTTCATAATATGTATTTCCCTCTCTTCTTGTCTTATCATTATAGCCTATTTTTCATACATATTTACATAAAAAAGAACAAAAACTAACGTCAGTTTCAATTCTGAAGAAGAGGTGAAAGCAATGAGTTTTAATTTACGCGGTGCCGTATTAGCGAATGTATCTGGAAATTCACAAGATCAATTACAAGAAACAATCGTCGATGCAATTCAAAGCGGTGAAGAAAAAATGCTTCCAGGTCTTGGCGTTTTATTTGAAGTCATTTGGAAAAACGCTGATGAAAATGAAAAGCACGAAATGTTAGAAACACTAGAGCAAGGATTAAAAAAATAAGTAATTTGAAAATCACCTTTGCATAAGCTAAGGTGATTTTTTTGCAGAAAAATTTTTTCTTCTCCTAAACATTTCTACTTTACTAACGAACTATGATGGAGTACAATGTTCAAAATACATTTAAACCGATCGATTTTTCTTCATATACACCATAAGATAAAAGGAGTGAATGTTTTATGCACCGTATTACGCTTGAACAAATTTTTAAACACCACATTACACAAAAATACGTAAACCGTTCTGGAATGGTCCACGCGATCGCTGTCGCTTACCATGCGTTTCACCTAGCCAAAAAGCATCACGCCTCAGTCGATGCTGCCACAAAAGCTGGCTTCCTTCATGATATCGGACATCATACGTGGTACACAGGCGGCGAATGGGATTATGACTTATATAAAAAGAATGATATCCATGCAATTAAAGGTGCTGAAAGAGCACATAAATTACTTATTAGATTAGGAGAACATCCAAAACTAGCAAAAGAAATTTCTATTGCAATTCTTCTTCATACAGATTCTTTCTTAGTGGAACAAGAAATTGAAAGAACATCGCTTCAAAATATTATTAAATGGGCAGATGAAGCAGATGAAGAACCGGGCGGAGCGCATCATTATCGAACAATTTCTTATGAAAAAGCACTTAAAGCAATTCAGCAATTAGATCGATTGGTAGAGCGTGAATTGCAAATAGAGCAAGCAAAATTGAATAACAAGACAGAACATAGTTATCAATGAGAAAGAGGCATCACTACAGGGTGATACCTCTTTTATTATTTTATGGAAAATACACCTTTATATGTAATATTTAAATATTACGCCTGAAAACAAAATACCTTATAATTAAATATACAAATATAAAGAGGTGATTCTACATATGCAACCCGCTACACAACTTTCTAATGAACAGAAATACTCTATGTCATGGGGACAATTTATTAGCTCCGTTGTATTCGCTTTTTTCGGAACCGGACTTATTACTGTGTTCCTCGCAATGCCCTTAACAATTTATACAGCCGGTCTTACAGATAAAAAACAAATTGCCCTGTATGAATCTATCGTAAATACTGCAAGTATTGTATTACAGCTAGCCGTGTTGTTATTCTTCATTTTTAAATTCGAACCCGCAAAAAAATTACTACTACAATCATTTAACTTTAGAGCACTGAGAGAATGGCGTACATACGTATACTTACTTCTTTTCTTCGCTATAAACATTTTACTCAATTACATCTTGTTAAATTATGTGTTCCAAGACGCAACAAAGCAGCAATCTTCCGCACTAAACTTAGATGTCTTTAAGCAGTATCAAATATTATTACTTCTCGGCTTTGCAATACTCACACCAATTTTTGAAGAGCTTATTTTCCGTGGCTTTATACTTCGCTTTTTCTCAGAACGCTTCCCATTTTGGATTGCAGCGATTATAACAAGCTTCTTCTTCGGTATCGCTCATACATACTCACTTGGCGTAATGGTCATTACTTTCTTCATGGGATTATTAATGGCTATTTTATGTAAAAAAACAAAATCCATTATTCCAGCTATGTTATTTCATATTATGAATAATTTGTTGGCATTCTTGAATTAGAAAGAGGTATCCTCACGATACCTCTTTTATTAATTCGTATGATCACTTCTCATCTCTATCAATTTATACATATTTATTAATAATATCCAAAATAAACCTCATGTAGTAAAATATAACTTAATTCATATAAAGGAGTTTACATATGTTCAGTGTTATTTGGATGCTTTTCACGCCACTTCTCTTACTATGTGGGATTGCTGGTGGTATTTTTTTAATAGTAACAGGAATTAAATATCGGAAATTACTAGTTGGTTTAATGGGGCTACTTAGCCTATCCTTTGTCACACTACCTTTTGTTTTTTTAAGTATAGGAATTAATATGGATACAATCTTCCCCATTCCAACTGCTCTTTACTGGACCCTATTTTCTTTAACTGGATTATTAGCAGGGATAAGTGGATTCCAAGCAAAAATTAAAAGTATACGTAATATGGGATTCATTATTTTTATCGCTGGTATATTAGGAGTTATCTTCTGGGTACTCATGTCTGTAGGTGATTGATTCTATATATAACTTTTTTCGAAACCCACAAATCGGAGGTAATACAGAAGTGTTCGGAATATTAATTTGGATGATTTTAGCTTTTACTTTAATGTTATGCGAATTCATCGTCGGTATTTTTTTAATTATTTCTGGTATGAAATGTCGTAAATCATTTACTATTATAGCTGGTTTCATTAGCATATCTCTTATCGTTGTTCCTATCATTTGTATAGGTTATGGAATAGATTTAGAGGGGATGATTCCAATTTCAGGAACTTTATATTGGGGTCTCTTCTCTTTAGCTGGACTATTAGCTATTATAAGCGGCAGACAAATATCAAGTATTCGTGCTATGGGAACAATTTTGTTTATAACAGGGCTATGCTCCGTAGCTGGTTACCAGCTTTTATATTTAACTGCATAAAGAACACAAAAAAGCAGGGAATTTAATTCCCTGCTTTTCTATTTGGTTTATTGCCTGATGGTAAGAAGAACGATAACACCCAAGCGATACCTGCTAGTATCGTTGCGATTAAGAAGGCATCGTTAATACCGTTAATTGCAGATAGCTTTGAAATTTGTCCATATAATAGTTGTGTGCTCATCGCGTCTCCTGCTTGAGCTGATCCAGCTAAGGCCGCTAAACTTTGCCCCATGCCGTGTATTTTATCAACTAAAATTGGGTTTGATGTTGTTAACATGTTGCCGTAATCTGCTACGTGAGCAGTCGTTTGTTGCGTCATAAGTGTAATTAAAATCGCTGTTCCGATTGAACCCGCTACTTGTCTTGACGTATTTTGCGTTGCTGTACCGTGAGAAATTAATTTCATCGGCAGCGCGTTCATACCAGCCGTCATAATTGGCATCATAATGAATGACATACCAATTGAACGTATAATATAATCCGTCATAATAACGCTATACGGTGTATCCATCGATAATTTTGTAAATTCATATGTCGCATACGTCGTAATTGCCAATCCAATTATCGCTAATGGACGAATGCCATATTTATCGAATAATTTACCCGCTACTGGTCCCATGATCCCCATAATTAATGATCCTGGAAGAAGTAGTAAACCAGATTCAATTGGCGTAAAGCCACGAATGTTTTGCAGATATACTGGAAGCAATAACATACCTCCGAATAATGCCATCGTAACGATTGCGTTAATTACTAAAGTGAAAGTAAATACTGGATATTTAAATACTTGTAAATCAAGCATTTTATTGTCCGTTGTTAACTCTCTCCAAATAAATAACGCTAAACCAATTACACCAATGATAAGTGAAATAACAACTTCTGCACTAGTCCAACTATTATTTCCAGCTTCACTAAATCCGTACAATAAGCTTCCTAGTCCAATACTTGAACTAACCACACCGAATATATCTAATTTCGTTTTAGACACTGGCTGAGCTAGTGTAAAGAATTTTAAAGATAGGAACGTAATAATTAAACCGATAATAAACATCGCATAGAACATTAAGTTCCAGCTATAGTTTTCAATTACCCAACCTGTTACAGTTGGTCCGATAGCTGGAGCTAAAATCATCGCTACACCTAGTAATCCCATCGCCGCTCCGCGTTTATGAGGCGGGAATAACGTCATGAAGATATTCATACCAACCGGCATTAAAATACCCGCACCAACCGCTTGAATTACACGGCCCGTCATCATCATTGTAAAGTTTCCTGAAGTAGCACAAATGATAGATCCTACCGTAAAGAATAACATTGCTGCTACGAATAATTTACGATACGTAAATCGTGAAACTAAAAAGGCACTAATCGGTACTAAAATACCATTTACAAGCATGAAGCCTGTAATTAACCATTGTGCTGTTGAAGTTGATACGTTAAATTCATTCATTAACGGAGGTAATGCAACGTTAATAATTGTTTGGTTTAAAATAGAAACGAACATGCCGAGAATTAATACAGCTACAACTGCTTTTACGTTCACATTCTCTACAGGCGTAGACATTTGTTTTTTCGGCACTTCTTTTTCTTGTTTTACTTCTTCTTGCTTTCCTGTTTCTAACTCAACTACATTAGAAATTTCCGCTTCTTGCTTTCGTTCAATTTCTTTCTCTTCTGTTTCAACTTTACTTATTTCTATTTTACTTACGGCTGGGACTTGTTCTTCTCCCATTTTCGTTTTTTTCTTTCGTAAAAGACGATTTACAAGGAAGAAGACGATTATACAAAATAGTGCATATCCTGCAATTACAATTGAGGACATCTCATCTCCCCCTTACTTATGAATACGAACTGTCACATTCATGCCAGGAACAATATTTACTGATTTGCTATGATCTAAAGAAATTTTAACTGGTACTACTTGTGTTACTTTCGTATAGTTCGCTGTTGCGTTGCTTGATGGCAACATAGAGAATGTATTCGCTGTTGTTAAGCCAACTTGTTCTACTTTTCCTGTTAACGTTGTATCTGGGTATGCATCTACATACACATCTACATCTTGACCTTTTTGAACATCATCAACATCTGTTTCTTCAATGTTTGCTGTTACCCATAAATTGTTCATATCGAATGCGTAAGCAATCGGGCTACCAGCTCCAACGAAAGCATTTGTTGTTGCGTTTGATTGTACAACCGTTGCATTTTGTGGAATTGTTACATCTACTGTTTGTTCTCCATTAGCTGCCGCTACAGTAACAGTACCTAGTTTATCGTTCTCATTATAATTTTTTCCTACTTCAGCTTTCCAGTCAGTTAGTTTACCTGCTACTGGTGAAGCAACCGGAATTACCTTCCCATCAATCTTTGCATTGTCTGTTTTTAAGTAATTTTCCGTTTGGTTGTAATAGTAATAACCGCCAATACCGCCGCCAACTAGTACAATTAATGTGATAATGTTGATAATTACCATTCTTCGAAACTGATTCATTGCATTCCTCTCCTTATATCGCATATAATTTTTTTCTAAACTATTTATGTCCTTATTGTTTAGATTGTTTAATTGTTAATTATATTAACCTTTTAACAAAAAAATCACACCATCTGCAGCGTAAATCGAAATTTATCTACCTGCGAGCGGTGCTGATTTCTGAAGGACTATCGTTTATAATTATAAATAATTATTTTGAATCTACAACCGACAATTTACGTATGAAATGTCGCTTAAACAACAATATAATACCAATATGTTGTTTAAGTATAGAAAATTAAACGAGGAGAAGAAAAATGTCTATTAAAAATACAAATGATCCACGTGTAAAGCGAACGAGACAACTCATTCAGGATGCTTTTGTCGCTTTAGTAGGCGAAAAAGGCTTTGAAAATGTAACTGTGCAACATATCGCAGAACGCGCTCCTGTAAATCGCGCTACATTTTATAGCCATTACCATGATAAATATGACCTATTAGACAAAAGTATTGAAGAAATGTTAGAGAAGCTAGCAGAAGTAATTAAACCGAAAAATAGAAATAAAGAAGATTTTCAACTTACATTTGATTCACCTCACCCTACATTTTTGGCTTTATTCGAACATATCGCAGAAAATGTAAACTTTTATAACGTTATGCTTGGGGATAAAGCTGCCGGAAACTACTCTTATAAAATGATGAAAACAATACAAGTGCATTTAACATTAAGCTTGTCTATTTCACAACCAGATGATGAAGATCTTATGGTTCCTCGTGATATTTTGATTAGTTATGTTACAGGGGCTCACATCGGAATGATTATGTCATGGTTAAAAAGAGGAATGATATATACTCCGCATTTTATGGCGATGCAATTAACTCGTTTAATTATTTTAGGCGCTCATACTGCAGCAGGATTAGAACGGCCTTTTTAAAACATAAAAAAGCGAAGGAGAATCTCCTTCGCTTTTTCTATTAATTAAATGTAATGTTATGTACAGCCTCTTTATCAAGACGTTTAATAACTTCTACAATTAACTTCACTGCATTTTCATAATCATCACGGTGTAACATTGCCGCATGAGAATGGATATAGCGCGTTGCAATTGTAATTGCCATAGAAGGAATACCATTTACAGCAATGTGAATCGCACCCGCATCCGTTCCTCCGCCCGCTACTGAATCATATTGATACGGGATTTGTAATTCATCAGCAACATCAACTACGAAATCACGTAAACCTGTATGTCCAATAACAGAAGCATCATATAAAATGATTTGTGGTCCATCGCCCATTTTACTTTGCGCTTCTTTTGACGTTACACCCGGTGTATCTCCAGCGATACCAACATCTACTGCGAACGCGATATCTGGTTTAATATAATTCGCAGATGTTTTTGCCCCACGAAGACCAACTTCTTCTTGTACAGTTCCAACGCCGTATACAACGTTTGGATGCTTTTCACCTTTTAATTGTTTTAATACGTCAATTGCAATTGCACAACCAATTCGGTTATCCCATGCTTTTGCAAGTAACATTTTTTCATTCTTCATCACTTGGAATTCAAAGTAAGGTACAACTTGATCTCCTGGTCGTACGCCCCACTCCATTGCTTCTTCTTGGCTAGAAGCACCGATATCGATGAACATGTCTTTAATTTCAACTGGCTTTTTACGAGCTTCTGGAGGTAAAATGTGCGGTGGTTTTGAACCAATTACACCTGTTACATCTCCTTTACGCGTTACAATCGTCACGCGTTGCGCAAGCATAACTTGTGACCACCAGCCACCAACCGTTTGGAAGCGAAGGAAACCTTTGTCATCGATTTGTGTAATCATAAATCCAACTTCATCCAAATGACCTGCAACCATAATTTTTGGGCCGTTTTCTTCCCCTACTTTTTTTGCAACTAAACTCCCTAAATTATCAGTAGAAAGTTCGTCCGCAAACGGCTCGATATATTTCTTCATTACTTCACGTGGTTCACGTTCGTTACCAGCAATACCACGTGCGTCCGTTAATTCTTTTAGCATTGTCAATGTCGCGTCTAATTTTGTCATTGCCAACACCCTCCTTTTTCTTCAGTCAATTCATTATACAATAATTAAATTGAAATATTCAAAAATTAAATTAATATCCTTGTGTTTGACGCTGATGATTTACTTCATTTTTATCTAAATATGCTTTTTCAATCTCTTCTTGCTCAAATTCAAGTGCTTGTCCAAGTCGAAGATAGCTCGTAAATAATTCAATATAGTTTGTAATAGATGGTTGATCTGTAAAACGAATTACTTTCGCATATGTGTCTAAGAAAATTTCCACTTGTGTTTTATTCGTTTGTGCACATTTATAGAATAGGAAGTTTTTATCAATACCTAAATCAATTCCGATTGATAAAATAAAATGCAAACCATCTACGTATTCTTCTAATATTACTTCACGTTCCGATGCTGGTTTGTTGCTCCAATATTTAAAACAACGTGTTTCATTTGCAAGTTCTCCAATTTCTACAAGAAGAGCTAACATTTTTTCTTTTAACAATTTTTTCGGTTGTAAGTCATGTTCTTTTGCAATACGGTCATCTAATTCTTTTTGTAATTTAAATAGTTGTAGTAAGTCCATTCTATTGTCCTCCTCCAACATCGCATTTTACGCAACAATGTTGTTTCATCTCAAAGTTCATTATTATGTTTCAGTTCTTATGAATAAGTCAGCTATCTAACTCTTTATAAAATAGCTTGTCCTTAATTTACAAATACGTTTCAGTCATCGCTCTTAAATTGTTCATCTGATGAAAGTTCCATATCATCTTTCCATTATAGCAGTGTCGTTTCGGCTAGGAAAGATACTCTTCTTTCCAAACGAGCAGAATTGAAAAAAGCCAGGAGTATTCTCCTGACTTCATATGTATATTCTTCTATACTGCTATAACTTTTATATTGATTTTGTCATATTGATAACGACATAGTCGTTAATCTTTAGAATTTCTTTCACTTCTAACTTCTATTTGAATACAAATAAAAAAACCTTAGAAGAAAATTCTTCTAAGGTTTCAACTAATTAATTAGTTAATGTTGTTTTTTGCAACTGTTGCTAATTCAGCGAAAGCTTTTTCGTCATGAACAGCTAAGTCAGCAAGCATCTTGCGGTTAACTTCGATGCCAGCATTTTTAAGACCGTGCATTAAGCGGCTGTAAGAAAGACCATTCATACGAGCTGCTGCGTTGATACGTGTAATCCATAATTTACGGAAGTCACGTTTCTTTTGACGGCGGTCACGGAATGCATACATTAGAGATTTCATAACCTGTTGGTTAGCAACCTTGAATAATGTATTTTTTGAACCGTAGTAACCTTTTGCTAATTTAATTACTTTTTTACGACGTTGACGAGTAACTGTACCACCTTTTACTCTTGGCATAATATTACCTCCTAATTGTTCTATATATCAGCCGAACTTATTTTAAGTTGTCAAGCATTTGACGAATGCGTTTGAAGTCACCAGCGCTTACTACACCAGCTTTACGTAGTTTACGTTTAGCTTTTGTAGATTTGTTAGCGAATAAATGGCTTGTGTAAGCGTGAGAACGTTTCAGTTTACCTGATCCAGTCTTTTTGAAACGCTTTGCAGCGCCGCGATGAGTTTTTTGTTTAGGCATAGGTATTTCCTCCTCTATCTATTACTTATCGTTTTTCGGTGCTAAAACTAAGAACATACTGCGTCCTTCCATTTTAGGCTTAGATTCAACTGTACTAACTTCAGCACAAGCTTCTGAGAAGCGATCTAAAACACGTTGACCGATTTCTTTATGAGTAATGGCACGTCCTTTAAAGCGAATTGACGCTTTAACCTTGTCGCCTTTCTCTAAAAACTTGATAGCATTACGAAGTTTTGTGTTAAAGTCGTGTTCATCAATTGTTGGACTTAAACGAACTTCTTTCATGCTAATTACTTTTTGATTTTTGCGCTGCTCTTTTTCTTTCTTCTGTTGCTCAAAGCGGAATTTACCGTAGTCCATAATGCGGCATACTGGCGGTTTCGCATTTGGAGCAACTAATACTAAATCAAGATTAAGATTTGCAGCTAAGTCTAAAGCGTCATTACGAGACTTGATTCCAAGTTGATCGCCATTTGCGCCAACTAAACGTACTTCACGTGCACGAATTTGCTCGTTAATCATCATATCCTTGCTAATAGTAAGCCACCTCCAAGGTTTTCTCAGAACATATTTTGTAGTCATAGAACCCGAACAAAAAAAGTGCGGGCATACGACACCCACACTTGTAAAATCTTAAGTAAGAAATACATTTACCTGTTAACTGCGAATGCGTCCATCAGGTGAGAAGCGGGTGCTTCTACTTGTTCCACAAAACAATATTCTATTATCCTTGATGAGTTTATCATAGGACATGACGTCTGTCAAGAAGACGCGATGTGTTTTACTAACAACAAGAAATATTGTAACAAACAACTAACATACTTGCAATACTTTTTTATGATAAGTGTCACATGGTTATTTTTTCTAATTTCTCTCGAGTATATTACATAAAAAAGCCGCGGTATACCGCGGCTTTTTCTTATCGTTTTCCTTCTACTTTAATCATGTCAACAAAAGCATCTAATGCGATTGTTTCTGATTTTTGTTCACCATATTTACGTACGTTTACGCCGTTTTCAGTTACTTCATTGTCACCTACTACAAGCATGTACGGAATTTTTTGCATTTGTGCTTCACGGATTTTGTAACCTATCTTCTCTTCACGAGTGTCTAATTCAACACGGATACCAGCACGACGCAATTCGTCTTGTACTTTTTTCGCATAGTCTAAATGTACTTGCGGAGAAACTGGAATTACTTGTACTTGAACTGGAGCTAACCATGTTGGGAATGCACCTTTGTATTCTTCAATTAAGAAGGCTACAAAACGTTCCATAGTTGATACAACACCACGGTGAATTACAACTGGACGATGTTGTTTACCGTCTTCACCAACGTATGATAATTCAAAGCGTTCTGGAAGTAAGAAGTCTAATTGTACAGTTGAAAGTGTTTCGTCTTTTCCAAGAGCAGTACGAACTTGAACATCAAGTTTTGGACCGTAGAATGCCGCTTCACCTTCAGCTTCATAGTAATCAAGACCCATTTCATCCATAGCTTCTTTTAACATACCTTGTGCTTTTTCCCACATCTCATCATCCGCATAATACTTTTTAGTATCTGCTGGGTCGCGGTAAGATAGACGGAATGAGTAGTTCTCTAAACCGAAATCTTTGTACACTTCTAGAGTTAAGTTTACAACACGTTTTAACTCTTCTTTAATTTGATCTGGACGAACGAAAATGTGCGCATCGTTTAAAGTCATTCCGCGTACACGTTGTAATCCAGATAACGCACCTGACATTTCATAACGGTGCATTGTTCCAAGTTCTGCAATACGGATTGGTAATTCACGGTAGCTGTGAATATCATTTTTATAAACCATCATATGATGAGGACAGTTCATTGGACGAAGAACTAATTCTTCGTTATCCATTTCCATTGATGGGAACATGCCATCACGGTAGTGGTTCCAGTGACCAGAAGTTTCATAAAGCTCTCTGCTCCCTAGTACTGGAGTATATACGTGATCATAGCCTAAGCTTGCTTCTTTATCAACGATGTAACGCTCGATAATGCGGCGGATTGTTGCACCTTTTGGTAACCAAAGTGGTAAACCTTGTCCTACTTTTTGGCTATTAGTAAATAGTTTTAATTCTTTACCTAATTTACGGTGATCGCGCTCTTTCGCTTCTTCAAGCATACGTAAGTGCTCATCTAATTCTGCTTTCTTAACGAATGCAGTACCGTAAATACGTTGTAGCATTTTATTATTGCTATCGCCGCGCCAGTAAGCACCTGCAACGCTTAATAATTTAAACACTTTAATTTTCCCTGTAGATGGAAGGTGAACACCACGACAAAGGTCGAAAAATTCGCCTTGCTCATAGATTGAAATAACTGCATCTTCTGGAAGATCGTTAATTAAATCTAATTTTAACTCATCGCCGATTTCTTCAAAGCGACGAATTGCTTCTGCACGTGGTACTTCATGACGAACGATTTCTAAGTTCTCGTTCACGATTTTTTGCATTTCTTTTTCGATTTTCTTGAAGTCTTCAACTGTAATTGCTTCTTCCATATCAATATCGTAGTAGAAGCCATTTTCAATTACTGGACCAATGCCAAGCTCAACCTTAACATCTTTATATAAACGTTTTAACGCTTGTGCTAAAAGGTGGGCTGTTGAATGGCGTAAAATATATAGGCCATCTTCAGAATCTAATGTAATGATAGAAACTGCACCATCTTCTTCGATTGGTGTAACAAGATCGATCATCTCATCGTTTAATTTTCCAGCTACAGCTTTTTTCTTTAAGCCTGGGCTAATAGAAGCTGCGATTTCTTCAGTTGTTACGCCTTTTGGAAACTCCTTCACAGCTCCATCAGGGAAAGTAATTTTAACTACATCTGCCATCACTGGTCACTCCTCTTTTTCTCAAAATAAAAAACACTCATCCCGTAAAAAGGGACGAGTGTTGAATTCGTGGTTCCACCCTTGTTCCAATTAACATAATTGTTAATTGCTCAAGTTCAACATAACGGTGTTGTCCGTTAGCAATTACTAGAAAAACCGTTCACTGCTAAAGTTTAGAGGTGGTAAGTAATAATCCCGTACTAGGAAGCTCACACCCTAAGGCTTCCCTCTCTGAAAATCGTAGAAAACTACTCATGTCCTCATCATGACATTTCAATATATTTCATTTATGTAGGTAATTATATGCTCAAAAACTTAGAAAATCAAGGGCGTTACCTTTATTTTTTAAATTTTTCACATTGCGCTCAAAATCATGTAATCCATGTAATTGGACCCGTTCTTGGAACACATTTCGCAAAGTAATAATCATATTATGGTCTTGTTCTTTCGTATATAAATAAATCTTTTTAGGCGAAATAGAAAGAAGCGGCGCAATTACTTTCGTATCAATATATACATCATTTTGCTTTAATAATTCCTCATCTATATATTGGACCAACTTCTCCTGTTTTAAACGTCTACCTTTATCATCATAAAAGATAAAGCTTTCATCAAAAATAAGATGCACGCAAGACAAACGTGATTTACGGCTACTTACTTGTTGCCGAAGCGTCTCAATGAACATTTGGTATTCTTGCTCCATCTTATATTCATCAATTGCCACTTCCGCAAGTTTAGCCACCATTTCCCTATATGTACGAAGACGAAAACGGATATATGATGAAAACGAGAATGAGAGCGGATCACAAAGCCAATTATTTAAAGAAGACTTAATATATGACTCAAATGCGTTACGCGTTAAATCCTGAGCTACACCTTTTCTTCTTCCCTTTAAAATCTCATGTGCCATGTGCAATATTTGATGACACTCTTCTTGTTCTTCATAAAAAAACTTTTCTTTTAAAATCGTATAAATCCACTCATTTTGTTTCACATTCACAATGAAATACACCATTACTGGCAATAAGATTTTTTCAATATAATTCGATTCACGTACTGGTATGTGAATCACCACTTTTTGTTCCTGTAAATACACACTCGTTTCCTTATATAACACTTCCGCTCTTTTCAGCAATTGTCTATATACGTGCATAGCATCATTTTTTTCTTCGAAGCAAATTTCAATCACTTTTGTCCCCCCTTTTATCCCCGCTCTAAAGGACTGTATCTATACGTTACAAATCCTATAAGAGTCCGTCCCGCGTGAATTTCACTCTTAGTAGAATCACATTTCCTATCGTTAGAAAATCCACTCAATATGGCTTGCTAATTTTATATATATTAAGGGAGGGAGAAAAAAATGATACAAGCTACTATGAATTTTTATTGTATACTTTACTTATCAATAAAAGGGGGTATCTGAATGTTTGAATATAAATTCGTAAAAGTCGAATTACATTGGGGGTTCACTCGCTCAAAACCAGCTGAAGACTACCAAGAAATTATTCAAGAACATGCTAGAGATGGCTGGAGGTTCGTACAGATTGTTGCCCCTACGATTGGCAGTTCTGGACAACCTGAATATTTCGACCTCATATTTGAAAAGAAAATATCACTATAATACAAAAGAGCAAGCTTCTCAGCTTGCTCTTTTACTTATGACGACGGTTTTTCCCACCAATTGGAATTGGTTTCGCTAAATATTTAATTCGCTCCATAATACGTGCTGCCTTCATTTCTTCAGC
The DNA here is from genome assembly GCF_009183805.1 of Bacillus sp. B2-WWTP-C-10-Post-4. Lineage (NCBI taxonomy): Bacteria > Bacillati > Bacillota > Bacilli > Caryophanales > Bacillaceae > Bacillus > Bacillus sp. B2-WWTP-C-10-Post-4. Next base: position 29,949 of record NZ_WEII01000001.1, read on the forward strand.
CTCACCACGCTGCGTATACGTTAAATGGTGTTCCAGTTGTTTAAAATCAAAATTAGACGTAAAGAACGTCGGTAAGTTTTCTAACATACGGAATTGCAAGATTGCACCAAGCACATCGTCACGCACAAAGCTTGACATCGCTTCTGCCCCGATATCGTCTAACATTAAAACTTGTACGCGTTTAACCGCATCAATCTTTTCACCAATCGAATTATCTTGAATTGAACTTTTAATTTCACGTAAAAATTCCGGGAAGTATACGAGCATCGAACTTATTTTCTTTCGAGCAAGCTCGTTCGCTATTGCTCCTAAAAGGTACGTTTTTCCTACACCAAATTTACCGTACAAATATAAACCTTGTGCTTTTTTACCTGGTTCATATGTACTTAAAAATTCATTCGCTGCACCAATTGCATCGATACGTGCATTTAAATCAGAAGGGTCTAAGTTTTCCATAGTTGCCTGCAAAATATCCGTTGGCATATATACACTTTGAACGAGTTTTTCATATTTCTTTCTCTCGTCATGCGCTACTTTTCTAACGCAGCGATCGTATTGAATATCAATCATCTTCCCTTGAATAACAAGCTTTGGCTCATAACCTTGTAGCATATTTTTACATGAACCTAAATCCGGACAATCCACGCAACCTACACTTTGTCCAATATATTCATATAACTTCACAAGACTGCGCTCAATCATAGAAGTCGTTACTTCACCCTTATGTTCGTCTATAAATTCTTTCACACGCGGATGCGCCATTACTTCTGCCTTTAGTACTTCATATCTATTTTTAAAGTTTTCATTTTCCATTAATTTTGCAAATGAATTTTGAATATGCTCCATTTTCTCACCTCAAAGAGCGTTCATTCTCTTCTATTAATCACGCTTATATTTTTTTAACACTTCTTCTAGTCGTTTTCTTTCATCTTCTAGCGTACTTGCATCTTTTTCTACATTTATATCTTTCTTCTCTGTTTCTTTCTCTTGTTCTTTCGGCTCTTCTTCCTTAAGCCAATCTGGCACCATTTCTTTCCGCACCGTTTTCTTCGCCGTACGGCCTTTTTTCTTCGTCTCAGCCCACTCTTGATATTGACGGTTCTCTTCTTTCGCTAACGCCATCGCGTCCGCTACTGTACCGACCTTTTTACGTGCCCAATGCCCAGCAATCTTCTCGACATACGTTTTCGCAAGTTTCATATCTGAGCGTAGCATAACGTAATAAATAAGTACATTCACAACTCCTGGTGTCAATTTTTGATTAATCATAACATCTTCAACGATCTGCAAGTCCGCTTTCGTTGCCTCTGCACCACCAGAAATCTCTTTCAATAGTTGTTTTGGCGAGATTTCCTCTAGCTGCTTTATTAACATCTCCTCTTGCGATGAAGGCTCTTTCTCTTTCATCGTACGTGCAGCATGAGGCTGTACTCTTTCACTTAATACCGGTAATGCTTGACCATTTTCAAATTGATACCAATCGCGCGCTCCTTTTCTAAGCCTTTCCGTATCAATTGTTTGCATCTCTGTCACTGCACCAAGAACGATATTTTGCATCGATAACACATCTACACCATACACGTAAGCAAGTGTTATAACGCAGTCTCTCACTTGATCTGTAATCGCCTTTTTAGGAACAAGAGCGGACAATCCATCTACAAATAAAGAGAAATCAAAGAAATCATTCCAAACTTTCGGAGCGTCTCCCTTCTCGTTACTTGGCATAGTTGTCGTTTTTGGAATACGAAGGTCTTCTTGCGCATGCTCCAGCTGTCCTGGATTAAACGAACCAAACACATCATTGAAAGAACGCGTAACATTTTCATAAGAAATAAAATCAAATTCTTCTTCTAAGAAATATTGCTTTACTTGATTATATTTTGTCCGGCTCAATCGATTGTATAAAAAGATACTTAAAACAATATCATCAAAAAACTGCTTCGGAGATAAAGGTGGTTGCAACTCATATATGAACATTCGAATATCTTTTTCTTTCTTAATATATACCTTCAATAACCCAATTGCCTCTAACTTTACTCGTTCCTCATATATTTCAGGAAGTTGCATTTGCATAGTCACCATAAGGGAATGATGCGTATTCTCTTTTCCAAATACACGATCTTGCTCTAGCTCTCCCCATAGTGTCATGTATAAGCTAAAAGCTCTACTACCTATTAACGGCTGATACAACATCGTTAACACTTTTCGGTCGTAATTGTGCAGTAGCCCTTTCGCACTTACTTTATAACGATCAATCGGCAATAGCTCCATCCATGACTGTTTTTCCATTCTTGCTTTTCCTTTCTCTCATCCAATCTATCCTCTACTTCATACGTTCTATCTTTATTATATAAATTCTTAGTGAAAAAGAGCTATTAGCTTGCGCTTCTAGCTCTCTTATCCTATTACTTACGGTATGTAAAGAGAATAAAATACAACTTCTACTCTCTTTCTTTTTGCAGTATATCTTTTAATTCTTCAATAAATACATTTAAATCTTTAAATTGACGATATACAGAAGCAAAACGTACGTAAGCAACATCATCAATATCGCGAAGTTCTTCCATGACAATTTCACCAATCATATCACTTTTCACTTCTGATATACCTAAATTACGCAGTTCACGTTCCACGCTTTGTGTTACTTCTTCTAATTGTCTTAAAGATACTGGTCTTTTTTCACACGCTTTAATTAAACCACGTAGAATCTTTTCTTTATTAAACTCTTCTCGTGTGCCTTCTTTTTTTACAACGATAAGAGGTGACTCTTCTACCCTTTCAAAGGTCGTAAAGCGACTTAAGCAGCTTTCACACTCTCTCCTTCTTCGAATAGAGCGCCCCTCGTCTACCGGACGCGAATCTAACACTCTTGTACCATTATGAGAACAGGATGGACAACGCAATACATTCACTCCTTTACACTATACTCTTTATTTTTCTCTACTCACTTCACCTAAAATATATATACAATATTATATAACTCATTCTAACTCTCTTACCACTTTAAGTTTCAGCGCATCACTTTATCATCTCATCCTTAAAAATAAGATGGTATATAGAGCACTACCTCATTTGCAAGAATCCAATTTATTCAACTAACGAGTACGTTATATTTTTCCTTTTTTATAAACTAAAAAAGAGGTGCATTATACACCTCTTTACATTTTAAATCAATTATGTTCTTTTTTAAAGAGCTTTTGTTTCTCTCTGCTTAATTTCGAAGCTACCAGTGCCTCGAGGAAGCTCGATGCTCTCACGCGTTTTCGCGTTTAAACCTTCTGCAATATATTCTGCAGCAACATTTGGATCAATACGATCCCCACAAGTATAAACATCAATACTTGCGTAACCGTGCTCCGGAAAGCTATGAATTGTTAAATGTGATTCCGAGATAATTACTACTCCACTTACACCTTGTGGTGCAAATTTATGGAAAGCAACCTCACGCACTTCAGCACCAGCTTTTAGTGCTGCATCCACAAATAATTGTTCAATATACGGCATGTCATTCAGTTTGTCGAAATCGCAATCCCAAAGTTCAGCAATCACGTGACGACCCATCGTATCCATAGTATCCATTCTACAGTTCCCCCTTGTAAATTTATTCTAACTGTTCGAATTGAAAACTAATTTGCAATTTGGCTTGCTCCACTACCACGGGGGAAAGTTAGTCCAGAGAGGTCCTAACCCTTTAAGTAGTGACTACGTACCTCAGCTCTTAAGTTTACGAGTGTTAGTATACTTTGTTTATTTTCATTTTGCAACAACAGTTTTTTCGATTTTCTGTCATATTTTCCTCTTTACTTTTCCCTAAAAAAAATAAATGATTCACAAATACAGTAATCACAACGTTTCGTGGTATGTCCACTTTCGAAAATATACTCCTATAATTTTTACCTTTTTAGAAAAAAATAAAAAAAGAGGGCAAATATTCACTTGCCCTCCCCTTATTCACTTAAATATGTTGTACATTTTCTTGTTTCGCTAATTCTTCAACAACTAACGTTACAAGATCTACAACACGACGAGAGTAGCCCCACTCGTTATCATACCAAGCAAGTACTTTCACTTTACGATCACCCATTACCATTGTAGATAAACCATCGATAATAGCTGAGTGTGTATTTGTATTAAAGTCGATAGATACTAAAGGCTCTTCGCTGAATTCTACAATACCTTTAAGCGCACCGTTTGCAACAGTTTTGAATGCATCGTTAATAGCTTCAACTGACACATCACGTTTTACATCTACTACTAAGTCAACAAGAGACACGTTTGGTGTTGGTACACGAAGTGCCATACCATGAAGTTTTCCGTTTAAATGTGGAAGAACTTTTGCTAGCGCTTTCGCAGCACCTGTCGTTGTCGGAATGATTGATTGTCCGCAAGCACGTGCTCTTCTTAAATCTTTATGTGGGTTATCAATATTTTTTTGGTCATTTGTATAAGCGTGAACTGTCGTCATTAAACCGTTTTCAATTCCAAACTGCTCATCTAACACCTTCACAACAGGCGCTAAACAGTTTGTTGTACAAGATGCATTTGAAATAACAGTATGTTTTGTAATATCTAATTGGTCTTCGTTCACACCAACTACAATTGTTACATCTTCATTTTTACCAGGCGCTGTTAAAATAACTTTTTTCGCTCCAGCTTCAACGTGAAGAATTGCTTTTTCTTTTGAATTAAATTTACCAGTTGCTTCAATTACAACTTCAACACCTAAATCTGTCCAAGGCAATTCCTTTGGATCGCGGTTGTTTAAAAGGCGAATCATTTTTCCATCAACTAATAAGTGATCTTCAAATGCTTCTACTGTTCCGTCAAACTTGCCATGAACTGTATCATATTTAATTAAGTGTGCTAACGTTTCAGATGGATAGCTTGCATTGATTGCTACAATTTCGAATGCGCTTTCTTTTATTGCTTGACGAAATACCATTCTCCCAATACGTCCAAATCCATTAATTGCCACACGAGTCATAATATGTTATCCCCCTTGAATGCGTTATACTATTTATCTCCAATCCCAATAATAGTATAACACAAAAAGGGGATATGTCACTAAGCATTTTCATTAATTTCACAATTTTTTAGTCAATAATGTTCCACTTCCTTAAAATTACCTGCAATTGTGTTTTCGTTTCCATAATTGTGCCATCATTATTTATCACTTCATCTGCATTTTTCATTTTTTCTTCTAACGGCATTTGAGATTGAATACGAGCTGTTGCTTCTTCTTCTGAAAAGTTATTTCGTTTCATTAAACGTTCTAATTGCGTATGCGGCTTAACCGCTACAACTAAAATGCGGTCAACGAGACTTGTTAATTTGCTTTCAAATAAGAGAGGAATATCTAACACAACCGCTTTCATACCTTCTTTTATGTACATTTCCTTTTGCCTATTCATTTCCTCACGTACTGCAGGATGAACAATTTTATTTAACTGCAATCGTTTTTCTTCATTATAGAAAACGACACTTCCTAGTTTTGGACGATCTAGTTCTCCATCTTCTTGTAACACTTCCGTTCCAAATACTTCTACTATTTTGTTATATGCTGGTTTTCCTCGCTCTACAACTTCTCGTGCAATAATATCTGCATCAATTACTGGTATAATCAGTTCACGAAACATTTGAGATACTGTACTTTTTCCGCTTGCAATGCCTCCTGTTAATCCAATTACTACTGTCATCATAATCCTCCTCATAATAAAAGGCGCGAAACTAATGTTCCACGCCCATACTTACATTTTCCAAATTCCAATAATAATGAGTAATACTCCAGGCAGGAATGTAAATTTTTGTAACCACTTCATATTCGATAAAACCGTTCCAAGTTTCATTCCAATAAATAAAAACAAAGAACTCATAATTGCAACTAATATCGCCATCATAGCGGGTGCATACCCTAATAAAGATGCACCAATTCCGGCACCAAATGAGTCTACAGAAAGAGCGATACCAAGAAGCAATGCTTCTCCTGCAGAAATGGTGCCTGATTTATCAAAATCTGCTACAGTCGGTTTCCTTAAAATTTGAATCACTAGCCCTAGCGAGGCAATCTCTAATTTCCAGACCTTCTCCTCTTGCTTCGGTTCTTCTTTTTTCTCACTTCGAAAAAATTGATATAATACCCAAATCCCTATTCCAATAAGAACAAGCCCACCGATACGCGTTGCGATAACAGGTGAAAATACTTTCGCGATCATATGTCCAATTCCCATTGAAACAAGCATAACAGCCGCTGAACACATTCCGATAATTATAATTGATCTTAGTGGAATTCTTACGCTTCTTAAACCATATGTTAGCCCTACACTACAGCTATCCAAGCTTAATGTAAAAGCTAATAAAATAAGAGATAAATAAAGGTACATCGGTAAGCTCCTCCCTTATACATAGCTCTGCTGTATGTATATGACAAATGCCTATCCGATGTTATCTCTTTTCTATATTCTAGGCTGACAAATTGGGCAGTAATGCGTTCCTCGTCCGCCAACAACTGTTTTTTCTAATATCGTACCGCAAGTTACACACGGTTCTCCCTTTTTTCCGTATACATTTAGGAGTTCTTGGAACGAACCAATTTGCCCTTGTGAGTTGATATACGTTCGAATTGTACTTCCGCCACGCTTCACCGCTTCGCTTAGCGTTGTAACGGTAGCCTCATAAATTCGCTCAATTTCTTCCACTGTTAAAGACGACGCTTCTCGTTCAGGATGAATTTGAGAACGGAATAAAACTTCATCTACATATATATTTCCAAGCCCTACTAAAAGACGCTGGTCCAATAGCACAACTTTTATTTTACGATTCGTCTTTTGCAATCTTTCTTGTAAATACTGCGTTGTCAATTCCGCATCAAATGGCTCCGGACCTAAGTCAGCAAGAGGCATTTGGTTCATTTCTTCACCTTTCTTAAAGAGATGCATCGTACCAAATTTTCTCACATCTTTATAATGTAATTCCGTTCCATCTGTAAATAAAAAACGGACGTGCGTATGTTTATCAATCGGCTCATCCTCTTGATGTAGTAAAAACTTACCTTCCATACGCAAATGTGAAACAATAACATAATTTGTTACATATAGAAGCAAAAACTTACCTCTTCGCTTTATATTTTCAATCTTCTCGCCTTTTAGCATTTCTTTAAAAATTTCTGCATCATCTGGTCGTTTCACTATTTTTGGATAAGTAACAATAACATCTTCAATCGTTTTTCCTGTTACAAGATTTTCAAGTGTCCGTCTGACATTTTCAACCTCTGGTAATTCAGGCATTTCATCACTTCCTTATTTTGCGTCGTACCAAGTTGGACCGTAAGAATAATCAACTTTCAGCGGAACTGCGAGTTCAATTGCATGCTCCATTACTTCAGGTACAAGCTTCTCTAATTTTTCAATTTCTTCTTTTGGCGCTTCAAATATCAATTCATCGTGTACTTGCAGAAGAAGACGTGCTTGTAATCCTTCTTCTTCTAAACGATCCGCCATAATAATCATCGCTTTTTTAATAATATCTGCGGCAGTACCTTGAATTGGTGTATTCATCGCTGTACGCTCAGCGAAGCTACGTAAATTGAAATTACGACTCGTAATTTCTGGAATATAACGGCGACGATTTAATAATGTAGCCACATATCCTTTTTGTTTCGCATCTTTTACGATGTCCTCCATGTATTCTTGTACACCAGGGAAACTTTCTAAATACTTTTCAATAAATTCCGCTGCTGCTTTTCTTGTAATTCCTAAGTTTTGTGAAAGACCATAATCACTAATACCATATACAATTCCGAAGTTAACAGCTTTCGCTTGTCGTCTCATATTTGAAGTTACTTCATCTTTTTCAACGCCAAATACATCCATAGCTGTTTTCGTATGAATATCCATATCATGTTGGAATGCTTCAACTAGTCCTTTATCATTTGCAATATGAGCTAATACACGCAGTTCGATTTGTGAATAATCAGCCGCATACATAATCCATCCTTCTTCTGACGGAACAAATGCCTGACGAATCTTTCTTCCTTCTTCTAATCGAATCGGGATATTTTGCAAGTTCGGATCCGTTGAACTTAATCGACCTGTTTGCGTTAACACTTGATTAAAGCGAGTATGAATTTTAGATGAATCTTCATGTACAACTTTCAGTAAACCTTCAATGTAAGTTGAATTTAGTTTCCCTAATTGACGATAATGTAAAATATTTGGAATAATTTCATGGTGATTCATAAGCTTATCTAGTACATCAGCTGACGTAGAATAACCTGTTTTCGTCTTTTTAATAACCGGCAAGTTTAAGTTCTCAAACAGAATAACACCAAGCTGCTTCGGTGAATTAATATTAAATTCTGTTCCCGCAAGCTTATAAATTTCCTGTTCCATTTCCTTTAATCTACCCGCAAGTTCTTCTCCCATATTACGAAGACGCTCTGTATCAACTTTTACACCCTTTACTTCCATATCAGCTAATACACGTGCAAGCGGCAATTCTAACTCTGTAAACAGTTCATATTGCTCATTCTTCTTTAACTCTTCAACGAATGTTTGCTTTACATCATATAATACATGAACTTTACGAGCCACATGCTCCGCTACTACCTCTAACTTTGGAACAGCACGCTTCGCACCTTTTCCGTAAACTTCTTCATCAGATTTCACAGCATGCGTTTCTTTCATTTTCGCTACAGTACGGAAGTCTTTATCCGTATCAGCTGGATCAAGTAAATAAGCAGCGATTAATAGATCAAAGTCAATCCCTTGCATATCTATCCCATTCCATTTCAGTGCAACGATTGCACGCTTCGCATCAAATGTATGCTTTCTCATTTCTCCATCTGCAAGCCACTCTTTAAAAGCATCTGACTTAAGAGCAATGTCTGTCTGAATAAAGTAACATCCATTTTCATTTTGAATACCGAAACCTTGAATGTCTGCTTTATGATAGTTATCTTCTTGTACTTCAACGATAAGCGCACTATCTTGCTGAAGCATTTCTTCTGTAACTTCTTCCACAATATCAAATGTAATATCATCTAATTCAGCTGGAGCAGTTTCTTCTGGCCTAACGCCTAATTTATTTAAAAGAGATGTAAATCCTAAACTCTCGAACATTGGAATGACATCACTTGCTTCATATCCTTTATACGCCATATCATCCACATGAACTGTAATCGGCGCATCTGTAATAATAGTTGCAAGATCCTTACTCATAAGAGCTTGTTCTTTATTTTCTTCCAGTTTTTCTTTTAATTTCTTCCCACTTACTTGATCTATATTTTCATACACCGCTTCAACCGTTCCAAACTGTGTTAACAATTTAATTGCCGTTTTTTCACCAACTCCTGGTACACCCGGTATATTATCTGACTGGTCTCCCATTAAACCTTTCATATCGATAATTTGCTTTGGTGATAAGCTGTATTTTTCAAATAAAGCTTCTTTCGTATATTCATCCACTTCTGTAATCCCTTTTCGCGGAATACATACAAGCGTGTTATCAGAAACAAGTTGAAGTAAATCTTTATCTCCTGAAATAACTTTTACACTTGCCCCTTGCTCACTCGCTTCTTTCGCTAACGTTCCCATGATGTCATCCGCTTCATAATTTTCTAATTCATAACGCGGTACATTGAACGCATCCAGCATCTCACGAATAAATGGGAATTGCTCTGATAATTCAGGTGGAGTCTTTTGACGCCCTCCTTTATACTCACTATACGTTTTATGACGGAACGTTGTTTTGCCTGCATCAAACGCCACTAACATATGAGTTGGCTTTTCTTCCTCTAATATTCTCATTAACATCATTGTAAAACCGTAAATTGCGTTCGTATGTATACCTTTGTCGTTATTTAAAAGCGGTAGTGCAAAGAAAGCACGGTACGCGATATTATTACCATCTACTAATACGACCTTTTTTTCCAAAATTAAAACCTCCCCATACAAATTTGAAATGATTTTTTTCACAGAAAAAAACCGTTCCTTTCCTCTCTCTATATTAACATGACTAATAGAGAGAAGAAAAATAACGGCTATTTTCTTTCATATATAAAACAGACTTATATTGGCATAAAGGGAAGTGACGAGAACAGCTTAACTATTCTCGTCCAAAATTACTCCTTGGATGAAGGGGTTTTCATGTATTATATTAACAGAGCTTTATTAATATTTAATTAAGCCATTGTTAATATATTGTAAACATCCTTCATCCTATTTTTCAGTTGCTGATTTCGGTAAAACAACTGTAAACGTTGTCCCTTCTCCAACTTCACTATCTACTGTAATCGTACCTTGATGCGCCTCAACTAAATGCTTTACGATCGACAATCCAAGGCCGGTACCACCAGTATTTCTACTTCTTGCTTTATCCACCCGGTAGAAACGTTCAAAAATACGCGGAATTTCCTCTTTACTAATACCAATTCCAGTATCCGATACTTTTATATAAGCATTATATTTATCTTCCGCTAACTCTACTGAAACAACGCCTCCAGCCGGTGTATATACGATTGCGTTATTAATTAAATTAATAAAGATTTGTTTCAAACGACTTGGATCTCCAATAACAGAGGCACGTTTTAATACATTCACTTGTAAAGAGATTTCTTTTTCTCCTGCTTTATTATCAAGCACCATATGAATATCTTCAAGCAGCCCCTTCATGTCAACGGTTCCCATATTTAATTTAAATCCTTGTTGTTCGATCTTCGACAAATCTAATAAATCTTCAATTAATCCTTGCATGCGCTCACTTTCTTTTAAAATAATGTGCAAGAAATGTTCGCAGAATTTTTTATTATCCATCGCTCCGTCTAAGAGTGTTTCTGAAAAACCTTTAATAGAAGTAATCGGTGTCTTTAATTCATGAGAAACATTCGCTAAAAAGTCTTTTCTCATTTGTTCTAATTTCTTTAACTCTGTTATGTCATGGAATACGAGAACAATCCCTTTCCATTCATGGTTTGTCCCGATAATCGGTGCTCCATATACTTCGAAATGCTTCCGTTCAATTCCAAGTGGCAATAACATTTGTTTACGCACTTTCACTTCTGTCATAAAGATTTCTTCTACAAGCTCAATAATTTCTGTATGATGAAACGATTCATAATATAAGCGATCTAAATATTCTTCATCTGTTACGTGGAAAGTTTCCTTATAAGAGCGGTTTACAAGGTTTATATATCCTCGGCTATCAATTAAAATCATTCCACTTCCCATATTTTCAATTAACGTGTGCAGACGATCTTGTTGCATTTCTTGTTCAAGTGTCATCTCTTGTAAATTTCGTGCTAAAATATTAATCGCTTTACTCAGCATTCCTGTTTCATCCGAATGACTTTCGTATGCACGTGCTTTATAATTACCCTTTGCCAATTCAATTGCAACTTTCGTAACCGATTCAATTGGCCTAATATATTGCCCTGTAATTTTCATACCTAAAAATACAACTACGAGACAAGCAATGACAAATCCGATAATTAATAATCCCCACGTTTTTTGATGTACGTCTCTTAAAGGATCAATTATACTTTTCACCAAAATGTATCCTTGTTTTCCTTCTACATCTTGAACGAACACCGCATGATAAAATTCATTCTTTCGATCCGTTTCTTTCGTAATTACTTTACTTCGTTGTTTTGCCACTTCCGAAGAAAGTTCTTTAATCGTCTCTGGACTAAATGCCAATTCTTGTCCTTTTCTATATTGAACTTTCTTTTTTTCATCCAAAAATTCGATAGAAGCTGGTATTTTTTCTTCTAACTTTTCAAATACGTATGGATTTTTTAAGACATTATTAAAACCTTGCTCTTCTGCTAACGTCGCAACATACTCCGTCTCTTTTACCATTCTCTCTTTAGCATGATCTATATAGTAGTTTTCAAACACAGTTTCTAGTAATAAACCTAGTCCAACTAAAATAAATACAATAAGAGAAACAAATGTAAAAAGAAGCCTGGAACGAAATTTATTCATTCCCTTTTGGCTCCTCTAATTTATATCCTAAACCACGTATCGTTTTAATGTACGTCGGTTTTTTCGTATTTTGTTCAATTTTATCGCGCAAATGGCTAATATGAACATCAACAATTCGTGTATCACCAGCAAAATCATAATTCCATACAGCACTTAATAATTGATCACGTGTCAACACGCGACTTTTATTTTTCGCAAGATACACAAGTAGTTCAAATTCTTTTGGTGTTAATTCAAGCTTTCTTCCTTGGAAATAAGCCTCATAAAACTCCGGTAAAATTTTAAGTTCTGCAATTGTGATGCTATCTTCGTCTGGCGCTTCTGCAACTTGTTCTTCTTGTTGTAATTTCGTGCGGCGCAAAATTGCCTTCACACGAGCAACAACTTCTCTTGGACTAAATGGCTTTGTCATATAATCATCTGCCCCAAGTTCAAGGCCTAGCACCTTATCAAACTCATCATCTTTTGCCGTTAACATTAAAATCGGCGTCATAACGCGCTGCAATCGTAATTCTTTACACACTTCCATACCATCCATTTTCGGAAGCATTAAATCTAATATAATTAAATCTGGGCGTTCTGTTGTCGCTTTTTGAAGCGCCATTTCTCCATCCATCGCTGTTATAACTTCAAACCCAGCTTGTTGTAAATTAAATTCGATTAAAGTTAAGATAAATTCCTCATCATCAACTACTAAAATACGATTGTTCATTCTTTTCCTCCAAGTTATAGACTTGAAACCTTCTTCATCCTAGTATTTTCCCCGTTATTCTCATCATACTAGAAAACAAGGTCCCTCTCAATATAATTGTCTATTCATGGATTCGGATTGTGCTATTGTTATTCCTAAAAACAATTACGTTCGCCTCAATTATGTTTTGTTATCCATACTTTATATACTTCCATATCGTTATTAAATTCTACTTCCGTATGAATATTGAGTTCTCAATTTTGCGCTAAAAGAAAAGATAAAGCATACGCTATTTTATAATCTGGTGTTTCATATCCATCAAATACTCTCTCGTACATTTCATTCACAAACCCGTCTGCCCACACTTCAGCTTCTCTTACCGTTTCAAAGATCACTCTTCTCTTTTCCACCTCACCTAAAAAACCACTCCTTTAATTGACTTCAATTACCGATAATAATATTATTAATCTTAATATATAAATTAATAATATTTGGAGGTCTATTATGCGACTAATACTATCCATTCTATCTTTAGCAGTCACATGTATCCTTGCTTTTAACGCTCCTAGCTGGGATACGATTAAAACGGGTTGCTCAGAATTTGCTGAAGGGTTCAAAGAAGGGTTTTTCAACTAAAAATGGCGCTAGCATCCTTATTAAAGGTATGCTAGCGCCATTTTTAGTTTCATCTTTTAAAAGTTATCTAATGCTTTTTCCATAATGGAAACAGATTTATAAGGTGGCGTTACTGTTAATGAACCCTTTACAACAGTTTCTCCTTTTTCATCATGAGCAGATACAAGCATATCAATTGTATGTTCCTCCTCAGAAACAGCCACAACTTCAAAGTGGATTTGTAACGTTTCATAATGGTGAACATGTTTCACGAATGTAAGGTCCTTTCTCGTAATATGACTTCCTGGACCCGGTAAATATTTCGTAACCGCCGTTGTAATCATTCCCGTTAGCATAATGCTTGGTACAATCGGCTTTTCATACGGAGTTTGGGATGCGTAATCATGCTGAATATATAATGGATTGGCATCATTCGTTAACCCTAAGTACAATAACAAATCTTTATCCTCAATTTTTTCAGTGATAGATAATTTCTCTCCTACTGTAATTTCATCCATTTTACGACCAATTTGAACTTTTTTCTTTAACATGTTACAACCCCCTCCGATTTTTTCACCTTATTATCCTACTAAAAGCGATACCTTATCCGAAATTTACTATGATGAGGGCAATGTATCGTATAAATCTAAAGTTTCATTATAGGATATTACAAATGATAGCGTTTTCATATTATTTCAAAAAAACAATTTGGTAAATAGTAGAAAAAGATTCGGAATCCCGAATCTTTTTCACTACTATTCAATTATTAAACAAGAACTTTCATTACGTTACGTACAGATTCTACAGAGCGATCTAACGCTTCTTTTTCATCTGCAAGAAGTTCTAATTCAATAATTTTTTCAATTCCGTTACCACCTAGAATTACTGGTACCCCTAAGTAAAGGTCACTATAACCATACTCACCTTCAAGGTACGCAATAGCCGGTAATACACGGCGTTGATCTTTTAAGATTGCTTCTGTCATTTCAACTAAAGAAGCTGCTGGTGCGTAATATGCACTACCGTTTCCTAATAAGCCTACAATCTCACCGCCACCTTTACGTGTACGTTCTACGATTGCTTCTAAACGCTCTTTCGGAATTAACGTTTCTAACGGAATACCGCCTGCATAAGAATAACGCACAAGAGGTACCATGTCGTCACCGTGTCCACCAAGAACAAATCCTGTAATATCTTTTACAGAAAGATTTAATTCTTGTGCGATGAATGTACGGAAACGAGCTGTATCTAATACACCCGATTGACCGATAACACGCTCTTTCGGGAATCCTGCTTCTTTAAATACAGAATATGTCATTGCATCAACTGGATTTGTTAACACAACAATAATTGCATTTGGTGAATGTTTTGCAATGTCGCGCGTAATACTTTTCATAATTTTAGAGTTTGTTGCTACTAAGTCATCACGGCTCATACCAGGCTTACGTGCAATACCTGCTGTAATAACGACAACGTCAGAATCAGCAGTATCTGCGTAATCAGATGTTCCAATAATGTTAGCATCAAAACCTTGTACTGGGCTCGCTTCTAACATATCTAACGCTTTCCCTTTTGTTGGATTTTCCAGTTGTGGAATGTCCACTAATACAACATCTGCAAGTTCTTTTTGTGCTAATAAGAATGCCGTTGTTGCTCCTGTAAATCCTGCACCGATGACTGAAACCTTCTTGCGTTTGATTGTCATAATTTACCCCCCGCTTTAATTATGCGTTTTTGATTATCGCTACATCCATGTTTTTAATAAGTTCATTAGCGAACTCAGAACATTTCACTTCTGTTGCACCTTCCATTAAGCGTGCGAAATCATAAGTTACTACTTTTGAAGCAATTGTTTTCTCAACAGAAGCAGTTACTAATTTCGCAGCTTCGTTCCATCCTAAGTGTTCTAATAATAATACACCTGAAAGAAGAACAGAAGATGGGTTTACTTTATCTAAACCTGCATATTTTGGAGCTGTACCGTGTGTAGCTTCAAAGATAGCATGTCCAGTCACATAGTTAATGTTTGCACCAGGTGCAATACCAATTCCACCTACTTGTGCAGCAAGTGCATCAGAGATATAGTCACCATTTAAGTTCATTGTTGCAACAACATCGAACTCACGTGGACGAGTTAAAATTTGTTGTAAGAAGATGTCTGCAATAGAATCTTTTACGATGATTTTTCCAGCCACTTCAGCGTCTGCCATCGCTTTATTCGCTGCATCTTTACCATCTTTTTCAACAATACGATCGTATTCAGCCCAAGTAAATACTTTGTCGCCGAATTCTTGTTCCGCTACTTCATAACCCCAGTTTTTGAAAGCACCTTCTGTAAATTTCATAATGTTTCCTTTATGAACTAATGTAACAGAAGAACGTTTTTCGTTAATTGCATATTGAATTGCAGCACGAACAAGACGCTTTGTCCCTTCTTCTGAAATCGGCTTAATACCAATACCAGATGTTTCTGGGAAGCGGATTTTATTAACACCCATTGCTTCTTTTAAGAAAGCAAGAACTTTTTCTGCTTCTGGAGATCCTTGTGCATATTCAATTCCAGCATAAATGTCTTCTGTATTTTCACGGAAAATAACCATATCAGTATCTTCCGGACGTTTTACAGGTGAAGGAACACCTTCAAAATAACGAACTGGACGTAGACATACATATAAATCTAATTCTTGACGAAGTGCTACGTTTAGAGAACGAATACCACCGCCAACTGGAGTTGTAAGTGGACCTTTAATCGCGATTAAATATTCACGAATTAAGTTTAAAGTTTCTTCTGGTAACCACTCGCCTGTTTGGTTGAATGCTTTTTCCCCTGCAAGCACTTCTTTCCAAACGATTTTCTTCTCACCATCATAAGCTTTTTCAACTGCTGCTTCTAGTACGCGAGATGCAGCTGCCCAAATATCAGGACCAATTCCATCTCCCTCGATAAATGGAATAATCGGATTGTTTGGTACATTCATAACACCATTAGTTACAGTAATTTTTTCACCTGTCGTCAATGTGATAACCCCCATGTTTGAAATTTCATATGTATGAAACTGAGGGAATAACCCCTCAGTTCAAACCGTTAGTCAAATTAAAATATTCTAATCATTACATCTTTCCGAAAAAATCAGACTTTTGAAAGCGTATTTTCACTATCAAAATAGTGTTATTCGCTTATCGTTGTGCAATTGGAACATACACTTGATGCGTTGGTCCATTATAATCAGCACGCGGACGAATTAAACGGTTGTTTTCATATTGTTCTAGAATATGAGCTAACCAGCCTGACATACGGCTAATTGCAAAAATAGGTGTAAATAAGTCATGGTCAATTCCTAAACAATGGTATACAGAAGCTGAATAGAAATCAACATTTGGTGGAAGACCTTTTTCTTTTGTTACAATGTCTTCAATTTTGATAGACATATTATACCATTTCTCTTCTCCTAAAAGCACGCATAATCTCTTAGACATTTCACGTAAGTGTTTTGCACGTGGATCACCCTGCTCATACACACGGTGGCCAAAGCCCATGATTTTCACTTTATTTTGAAGAGCATTATGAATATATGACTCTACATTTTCTTCTTCACCAATCTCAGTTAACATCTTCATTACATTTTCATTTGCCCCACCGTGAAGAGGACCTTTTAATGCACCGATTGCTGCTGTAATACCAGAATATACATCTGAAAGTGTAGCTACGCAAACACGTGCAGTAAATGTAGAAGCGTTTAACTCATGATCTGCATGAAGTACAAGCGCCTTATCAAAAGCTTCAATTTCAACTTCATTTGGCTCGCGATCATTTAACATGTACAAGAAGTTTGCAGCTAATGATAAATCCTTTCTTGGCTCAACAATATCTAAACCTTTACGGATTCTCGCGTAAGCAGCAACTAAAGTTCCGACTTGCGCCTGTAATTTAACCGCTTTCAAATAATTGGACTTTTCATCCATAATTTCAGCGCTCTCATCGTATAATGATAGCATGGAAATTGCAGTTCGTAAAACAGACATCGGATGTGCAATTTTTAAATCTACTTGTTTCAAATATGTTAAAATCTCACCTGGAACTTTATAGTATTCTGATACAATTTCATTAAATTCCGCTAGTTCTTTTTCATTAGGAAGCTTGCGGTGCCATAATAAGTACACTACTTCTTCAAACGTAGCATTCTCAGCTAAATCATCAATATTATACCCAACATAAGTTAATGTATCATCAATAATAGAGCTCACAGATGATGTTGTTGCTACTACCCCTTCTAAACCTCGAATAACAGTCATGACATTCTCTCCTTTTCCTGAAAATTCTCCCAACCTTGCTCCTTATATCTATTTGCTCCCCTTTTGAATTATGAACGCCCGTTCACTCTTTAGGCAAGCAAAATGCACGATCATGCAAATTTGTTGCGATGTTCCCCTCTTATTGTCCATTGTTTACATGGAAAGCATGAGCGTGAATGTCTCCCCGAATCCTCACGCTCAAAACAACAAGTTAGTGAGGAAAATACATTCCGAAGAGTTTTATGATAAAAACAACATAAAACAATATCATTATAAAATTGTTTTATGTTGTTTTTATTTTATCTGGTGTAAAGTCTCTGCTGTTATGTAACTTTTCAAAGTTTCTAATCCTATTATAAACAATTATCTGACTTTTGTGAACAGAAAGAATTCAAAAATTTTATATTACTATAAAATTCCTTATTTAAACATTTGTATAATACTCATAACCGCATAGGCAATTCCAGCCCCAATTAACGGACCAACAGCAACCCCATTAAATAGCGCAACCGCTATAATTGTCCCAAAAACAAGCGCAGTTGTAATGTGAGGATCCGTCGTCAACAATTGTACGCCGCCTTTCGCTAACAAAGCGACCGCTACACCTGAAGCTAAAGCAATCCACGCATAATAAGATTTCGCCGCTTCTCCAAGTTGTTTAAAACCTATTTCCCCTGTCGCAATCGGTACGAGCACCGCTATTGTAATGACCGTTACACCTAGGTTAATTCCTTTCGTTTGTAAATAAGGAAAGACCTTATCTCCTAAAAACGTAAACTTCAATAAAAATAACACACCAATAGCTACAGTAAGCGATTGGTTTTTAGCAATAAGTCCTATAATAAGTAGTATGAATAAAAATAACGTTGACTGACTAATCATGTTTGCACTTCCTTTCTGAAAATAATGAACTCATTTCCAAACAAAAATACCTTTAAACCTATCGTTATACATGCTATATCGATGCCTATTCAACATGAATCACTTCATTTTTCATGTATTTTAAAATGACACACTGAGACTTTCACCATCAAAATTTAAGCATGTATACATTTTAAAAAACGGGCGTCTCTTCTTTCTTTTCTAATTAGAAACAGGTAAAATAAAAAGAAGAGAAAATGAAGTTTTTACCATATAGTAGAAGCATCAACACCAAGCTTTCACAGTCACTCACATACTGAAAAAGCAGGAAAAATCCATCATTCCACTATAACATAAAGTGAAACTTTAATCAGTGGGGCACACTCGTTATAAGTTGAACGAATTAGGATAATCCAAATTGGAATGGGAGGTATACATCTTTGAACCGAAACTTACTATATATGATATTGCGACTCATATTTGTCATTGTAGCAACGGTAGCTGGGTTCTATGTATTACTATACATGTCGGGGCTTATCTATCCTTTTATTATCGCTTTTGCATTTGCTTATTTGATTAATCCTGTCGTCAATTTCCTTAATCAAAAACTACAATTTCCTCGCGCACTAGCAGTACTCGTTAGCTTAATTCTCGTATTTGGAGCTATCGTTGGACTTGTTACATATCTTGTGACTGAAGCAATATCTGCCACAACATACTTACTACAACTTGTTACAGTAAAGTTTCCAGATATCGTTACATTCGCTCAGCAATTTGCACTTAATCATATTATGCCTCTCTACGATGATTTAATCTCTAAATTTAATCATCTTGGAGAACCACAGCGCTATACAATTACACAAAACATTCAAAACTTAGGAACAGAAGCAACAACACAAATGAAAGAACTTTTAACCGCCATTATAAGCGGGTTAACGAATTTCATTAGTGCACTGCCAACAACTTTAACTGTCCTTGTATTCATTTTATTAGCCACTTTCTTCATTAGTTACGATTGGCACCGTCTTGCTCAGAAAGCAAGAAAATTGCTACCGAATCGTGTACATGGCTATGGAAAAACTATTTTTGTCGACTTAAGAAAAGCTTTGTTTGGTTTTGTGAAAGCACAACTTACACTCGTATCTATGACAACCGTCATTGTACTAATCGGACTTTTAATATTACGCGTACCATACGCCATTACTATTGCGATTATTACAGGAGTTGTAGATTTACTACCATACTTAGGAACAGGCGCAGTCTTCGTTCCATGGGTTATATACGTATTTTTCACTGGCGATACCGCATTCGCCATTGGTCTTCTCATTTTATACATCGTCGTGATTGTCCAAAGACAAATTATGGAGCCGAAAGTACTTTCATCTAACATCGGTCTCGATCCATTAGCAACACTCGTCGCTCTATTTGTCGGTTTTAAACTTTTTGGCTTTTTAGGATTAATCATCGGCCCAGTCACCTTAGTACTACTTAATACATTACACAAAGCTAATGTCTTCCATGACTTGTGGAAATATATTAAAGGTTCACCTTCAAAATAATAGTTTCTAATTCATACACAACAAAAAACTTACATGTAATCAGTGGGAAATTCCCACTGATTATTCCTTGTACTTATTTTTCATACTCATTACATAAAACAAGAGAATTGCACTCAAAAAAGATAATTCTCTTGTTTTTTTGCATAAAAAACGCATATTTCGTGGTGTTTTTACATATTTATTCTATTTGTTTTATAATTATTATTTACATTTATTGCTTTTTATGTAAATGAATAAATATACAAAATAGCATAAAATAAGACTTCAACTAACAATCTCCGCCTTTTATATGAATTTTTTACACCAATCGTTCCTTTATATAAGAAAGCAAAACTTTAATTTAGCAGCGTTTCCCTCCATCTTATTCATCTAAATTAATAGCACTAAAAAATCACAAGTTTAATCGAAGCACAACAAGAGTTCAAATGAAAATTATATAGCAAATATAATGAGCAGACGTTTTGTTCATCCCCGCTCATCATTCACCCCACATCAGACACTTACGAGCAGCCCAATTTCGAGATAGAAATTCCCCCCACAAATAGCGTGGTAAAACAAAGCTTCAATCAAAAAGTTCCTCTCCTCTTACAAGACAAAAAATAGCACTTAGATTTCTACAATCTAAGTGCTATTTCTGAATAATAATAGTAGAGTTCTTTCTAAATTTCCATTCCATCCACTTCATAACAAGCGGCTTCAATAAAGCTCTCGTAATAGGGATCACGCAGATAAACCCTAGCACATCTGTCACATACCCAGGAAGCACTAAGAGAATACCTCCTACAAATACAAAAATACCATCTAGTACCGCCTCACCTGGCATTTCCCCTCTATTCAACTTAGATTGAATCTCTCCAAGCACTTTAAACCCTTGTCTTTTCGCCAAATACACACCTACAACACCTGTAAATACAATCATAGCGAACGTAGACCATAAACCTATTACATGACTCGATCCAATTAAGACCGTAATCTCAATCGCTGGTATTAAAATAAACAAGAATAGCAACCACTTCATAGTTCTACACCTCTCTCACATCTCACTTTTAACACCCTCACAACGCCTATATACATCATATGAAATATAGATATCCTTTCATATTAAAACCCATAACAAACAGCTTTTAAAAGCAATTCTAGGCGTTTTAAGCTAATTCTATCTCGTTTTTGTGTAAAAAAAAGAGAAGGACTCCGATCCTTCTCTCCGTATTACTTATAGCACTTCCGCATGTCCATTATAAACAATTCCGCGTGCTGCATCAACTGTTACTTCTTGGCCATTTTTTAAAGTTGCTGTTACGCCGTTTACACCAACGATAACAGGAATACCGATTGATACGCCTACAACAGCTGCATGGCTTGTTAAGCCACCTTCTTCTACAACTAAAGCCGCAGCTTTTTCGATTGCAGGAATCATATCTTTATCAGTGCTTGTTGTAACAAGGATATCACCTTCGTTTACGTTCGCTACAGCTTCAGCAGCTGTTTTTGCTACAACTACTTTACCTTTTGCAGCTTTACGACCGATTCCTTGTCCTTTAGCAATTTCTTCACCAACAACGTGGATTTTCATTAAGTTTGTTGTACCAGTTTCAGCAACTGGAACACCAGCAGTAATCACTACAGTATCTCCAAGTCCGATTAGACCTGCATCCATACCTGTTTGAATTGCTGTATCTAACATTTCGTCAGTTGAAGCTGCGCGCTTCTCAGCCATAAATGCTTGTACACCCCAAACAAGTGCAAGACGACGTCCTACTTGCTCGTCAGATGTTACAGCTACGATTGGAGATTTTGGACGGTATTTAGAGATCATTTTCGCAGTATATCCACTTTCTGTTGGAGCTACGATTGCAGCTACATCAAGAGCAAGTGCTGTATGCGCAACAGATTGGCTAATTGCATCTGTAATTGTTGGAGTGAACTCTTTAATACGTTTTTTGAACATATCTTCATATTGTAATGATTTTTCAACACGTACCGCAATGTTAGCCATCATTGTTACCGCTTCTACTGGGTATTGTCCAGCAGCTGTTTCACCTGAAAGCATGATTGCATCTGTACCATCGAAGATTGCGTTAGCTACGTCACTTGCTTCCGCACGAGTTGGACGTGGGTTACGTTGCATAGAATCTAACATTTGTGTTGCAGTAATAACTGGTTTACCTAACACGTTACATTTTTTAATTAGACGTTTTTGTACTAACGGTACTTCTTCTGGTGGAATTTCTACACCCATGTCACCACGAGCTACCATTAAACCGTCAGAAACTTCTAAGATTGAATCTATGTTGTCGATACCTTCTTGGTTTTCGATTTTTGGTACGATTTGGATGTATTGAGCGTTATGCTCTTCTAATAATTCACGGATTTCTAATACGTCAGACGCTTTACGTACGAATGAAGCTGCAATGAAATCAACTTTTTGCTCGATACCAAAGATGATATCTTTTACGTCTTTTTCAGTGATACCAGGAAGCTTAATGCTTACGTTTGGTACGTTAACACCTTTTTTATTTTTTACAGTTCCGCTGTTAAGAACTTTTGTACGGATGTTTCCGTCAGCTTTTTCGATTACTTCTAGTTCGATAAGACCGTCATCGATTAGAATACGAGAACCTGGGTCTACATCGTCATAAAGACCAGCATAAGATACAGAGAACTTCTCTGCAGTACCTAATACTTGCTCAGTAGAAAGAACTACTTCTGCACCTGTTACAAGCTCAGCTTGTCCGTCTACGAAGTCGTGAGTACGGATTTCTGGACCTTTTGTATCAAGTAAGATACCAACTGTTTTACCAGTTTTCTTTGAAGCTTCACGAATGTTTTTAATACGAGCTCCGTGCTCTTCATGGCTACCATGAGAGAAGTTTAAACGAGCAACGTTCATACCTGCTTCGATTAATTGCTCTAATTTTTCAATACTTTCACTAGCAGGACCTATAGTACATACAATTTTAGTTTTACGCATATTGCACCTCCGAAAATTATGAAACCGTTCCCAAATATCTGACATTACGCCGATTAGATGGATAATTCTTTAGATAATTGATACATATCTTTATCGATTGTATGCTTTTGAGCTAACGCTTCGATAATATCATGATCAACAAGTTTGTTATCTTGAATACCTACACAACGTCCACCTTTACCAGCAATTAACAATTCAACTGCTCTTGCGCCAAGACGACTTGCTAATACACGGTCTTGTGCACTTGGTGATCCACCACGTTGTACGTGACCTAATACAGTTACACGAGTATCAAAGTTTGTTGCTTCTTCAATGTGCTTACCGATGTCAATTGCACTTCCAACACCTTCAGCTACAACGATAATACTGTGTTTTTTACCACGTTCACTACCACGCTTCAGACGAGCGATAACATCATCCATGTCATACTCTTCTTCTGGAATTAAGATTGTTTCCGCACCATCAGCTAAACCAGCCCATAATGCGATATCACCAGCATGACGTCCCATTACTTCGATAACATATGTACGTTCATGAGATGTAGCTGTGTCACGAATTTTATCAATTGCATCAATAACAGTGTTTAAAGCTGTATCGAAACCAATTGTGAAGTCTGTTCCAGGGATATCATTGTCGATTGTACCTGGTACACCAACACATGGGAATCCTTGTTCAGTTAATTTTTTAGCGCCTTGGTAAGAACCATCTCCACCAATAACAACAAGTCCTTCGATACCGTGTTTCTTTAATTGCTCGATACCTTTTAGTCGTACTTCTGGATCTTTAAACTCAGGACATCTTGCTGTATATAATTTCGTACCACCGCGGTGGATAATATCGCCAACAGAACCAAGTTCTAATTTTTCAATGTGACCAGAAATTAATCCAGCGTATCCATGGTAAATACCATATACTTCAATATCATGGAAAATCGCTTTACGAACAACTGCACGAATGGCAGCATTCATACCAGGTGAATCTCCACCACTTGTTAATACACCAATACGTTTCATTTGTACTCACCTCATAAAGATTATTTGCCTTATAATAAAATAACACGAAAAAATATAAAAATACAATGGAGAAGATGTGTCTTTTCATAATAAAAACGTGCATTCGCGAAGTGGAACGCACGCTTTTCTTATTTTATCCAAATGGAAGCGTTTGAAAACGAAACTTGCCCAATTTTCATATATTTTTCATAACGTTTTTCGATTAATTCATCTTTCGAAATTCCGTTTAATTGTTCAAAAGTTTTTCGAATCATTAAGTCTATATTTTCTGACTGTTTTAAAATATTACGGTGAGCTCCGCCTCTTGCTTCTGGAATAATTTCGTCAATTACACCTAATTCTTTCAAATCTGCTGCTGTAATTTTCATTGCCTCTGCAGCTTCCTTTGCTTTTCCTGCATCTTTCCAAAGAATTGCCGCTGCACCCTCTGGTGTAATAACAGAATAAGTGGAATTTTCTAGCATATGAATGTAATCTCCTACTCCAAGACCTAGCGCACCACCACTACCGCCTTCACCGATAACGATACAAATAACTGGTACCGTTAAACCTGCCATCTCAAATAGGTTGCGGGCAATAGCTTCACTTTGTCCACGTTCTTCAGCTGCTTTACCAGGATAAGCTCCCTTCGTATCGATGAAACAAATAATAGGACGATTAAACTTTTCCGCTTGTTTCATGAGACGCAGTGCTTTTCGATATCCTTCTGGATGAGGCATTCCAAAGTTACGGCGAATATTTTCTTTCGTATCTTTTCCGCGCTGATGCCCAATTACAGTTACAGGCATCCCTTTATATTTCGCAATGCCGCCGACAATCGCTGCATCATCGCCAAATAGACGATCTCCATGACATTCGAAAAAATCAGTAAATAAGTGCTCAATATAATCGAGCGTTGTCGGTCGTTCTGCATGACGAGCAATTTGAACACGGTCCCATACTTTTAGATTGCCGTATATATCTTCCTCTAAATTTTCTAGCTTTTCTTCCAAAATACGAATCTCCTCACTGAAGTCCATCTGGCTGTTTTTCGTATAGTCTTTCAGTTCACGAATCTTATTTCTTAGCTCAACAACTGGTTTTTCAAATTCTAGCTCTGCCATACAGCCATTTCCCCTCCTTGATGAACTTCTAAAATCTTGCGAAGCGATTCTCTCATATCATCACGATGCACCACCGCATCTAATTGACCATGATCTAGTAAGAATTCTGCCGTTTGGAAATCTTCCGGTAGTTTCTCACGCACCGTTTGTTCAATTACACGTCTACCAGCAAATCCGATAAGTGCACCTGGTTCTGCAAGATTATAATCACCAAGTGAAGCGAAACTCGCTGAAACCCCGCCCGTCGTTGGGTGAGTCATAACAGAAATAAATAATCCTCCTGCATTACTATGCTTTTTCAAAGCTACGCTTGTTTTTGCCATTTGCATTAAACTTAATATCCCTTCTTGCATACGGGCACCACCCGAAGCAGTAAAGATAATAAATGGAACTTGTAAGTCGTACGCCTTTTCAACCGCACGGGCGATTTTTTCTCCTACTACAGAGCCCATGCTCCCCATTCGAAAACGAGAATCCATTACTGCAACAACAACAAGCATGTCATCAATTGTTCCTTCACCAGTTACAACCGCTTCGTTCAATTCAGTCTTCTTACGATCGCTCTCTAGTTTCTCTTCATAACCTGGAAACTCGAGTGGATTTAATGAAACCATTTCTTTGTCATACTCACGGAATGACCCTTCGTCCAATATACTATTAAGACGTTCCCATGCATTCATAGGATGATGATATCCACAATTCACACATACTTTTAAATTTTTTAGAAGTTCTTTCGTATACATGATTTTTTTACATTCCGGACATTTTGTCATAACGCCATCTGGCACATCTTTTCGTACTTGTTCTGAAGGTATTGCAGCGTACTTTTTCTTTTTCACGAATAAATCTCTTAGCACAATTTGACCCCCTTCGTTGAGAGCTAAGGTTAGCGTAAGAAGAAAATGGGGCTAACACCAAAGTTTGATGTTAGCCTTATCTTCTCAATCTGTCTAATAACCTCACTCTTTACGTTTAACTTTAACCGCTAAGCGGTAGAATGTTTGTCATAACGTGTCATGGTCATTTCGACAAATTTTATACATTACGAGTGAAACTGTATATTCTCTACTAATTCATCGTAAATTTTTAGTGCATCATTTTCTTGTTTTTCTTCCAAAGTAGCGTAAAGCTTTCTATACATATCGATAGAATCTCTTGAAACTTTACAAGAAAGCGTTGATACGTAATCATTTACGATCATCCAAATGCGATATAGTAAATAATTATCGACTTGTTCAATAAGTGTTTTAAAGAACGTTTGATGAAGCATTGGAATTGAGTTTTCGTTTCCTTCAAGCACTTGATGTAATTTACTTAGCACTTTAGAAAACGTTTCTTTCGGTAAATTACATACAATTCGAATCATATCTTTCTCGAGTAATCGTTTCGTTTGTAATAAATCACGAATTGTTTTCTCATCTTGCAATAAGAACGGAGCAATTAATTGTACAAGACCGTTATCATAAAAGTTTCGAATAAACGTCCCTTCACCACGTCTCGTTTCAATCAATCCTACCAGTTCTAAAGCACGCAATGCTTCTCTTACAGAGGAACGTCCTACGTTTAAGCGTGAACTTAACTCACGCTCAGACGGCAAACGATCCCCCGCCACCAATCCATCCTCTTCCATAATGGAACGGATTTTTTTTACAATTTCGAGATATACTTTTGTATTTGATGATGTCAATGGAAATTCCTCGCTTATTCTTTACCAATCAGCGCTAATTGTTTTGTTTTTTCAGCGATCTCATTTGGATCTACTTGACGGCGAGCTACTCCTGTCTCCATTGCTGCTTTTGCAACGTAAGCCGCTACTTGAGGCGCTACACGCGCGTCAAATGGTGCCGGAATGATATAGTCTGCATTTAACTCATCTTCTGCTACAAGCTCAGCAATAGCCTGTACAGCTGCCATCTTCATTTCTTCGTTAATTTGTGTCGCATGTACGTCAAGTGCACCGCGGAAAATACCAGGGAACGCCAATACATTATTTACTTGGTTCGGGAAGTCAGAACGACCTGTTCCAACAACAGCTGCGCCCGCTGCTTTTGCCAATTCTGGCATAATTTCTGGAACTGGATTCGCCATTGCAAAAATAATCGCATCGTCATTCATTGTACGAACCATCTCTTCTGTTAATGCACCTTCTGCAGATACACCAATGAATACGTCCGCACCTTGTACAACATCAGCTAAAGAACCTTCTATACGATTCTTATTTGTATATTTTGCAACTTCATCCTTCACTGGATTCATACCTGTAGGACGACCATCATAGATTGCGCCTTTACGGTCACACATAATAATGTCGCGTACACCATAGCGATATAAAAGTTTAATAATTGCAATACCTGCTGCACCTGCGCCATTTGCGACAACTTTAATGTCAGACATTTTCTTTCCAACTAATTTCAGTGCATTTACAAGACCTGCTACTGTTACGATAGCTGTTCCGTGTTGATCATCATGGAAGATAGGAATATTTGTTTCTTTTTTCAAACGCTCTTCAATAATGAAGCAGTTTGGTGCTGCGATATCTTCTAAGTTAACGCCGCCAAAAGTTGGCTCCATTAATTTTACAGTTTCAACAATTTTATCTACATCGTTTGTATTTAAGGCAATTGGGAATGCATCTACACCAGCAAAGCTCTTAAATAATACAGCTTTACCTTCCATTACTGGAAGAGATGCTTCAGGTCCAATGTTACCAAGACCAAGTACAGCTGTTCCATCTGTCACAACTGCTACCATATTTCCCTTCATCGTATATTCATATACCTTACTTTTATCGTCATAAATTTCTTTACAAGGTTCTGCAACCCCTGGAGAATATGCAAGACTTAAATCTTTTGCATTTTCTACTTTTACTTTTGATACAGTTTCTAATTTTCCTTGATGCACTTTATGCATGTGAAGTGCTTCTTCACGAAGTGTTGACAAACTATCCACTCTCCTCAAATTATTCTTGCTGATATCAATTTCTCCAAGTGGTCTGACCACGAACACTACTACTATAATAATCGAAGTGTAGGGAAATTGTCCATTATATTTTCACAACTACATTTTCTTCCCCGACAATTTCACGAAGTGCTCCTAAACATTCTTCACTTGGATGAATCGATAAACTCCGAGATAATTGTACCATTTTATGTTCCTTTTCATAATAAATTAGTACTTTCGCAAAACCTGAATAGTCGAACAATATTTTCGTAACCCGATTTAAAAGCTTTTTCTCATACTGAGATGGCAATTTCACGTAAACAGATGCGTCTTTCTTTTCTTCATAAACATCCATTTCCTCTAGCGGATGTAGTCCATTTACAATCCATTGCAGCTTATGATTTCTTAGCTCAATCGTACCGTCAACTAAAACAATTGCTCCTTCTTGCAACTTATCCGAGAAATGTATATACATTTCCGGGAAGAGGACCGCTTCCATTTCATCATTTTGATCACAGAATGTAATAAATGCCATCTTTTGAAACTTTTTCGTACGAATCACTCTAACACTTGTTATATACACAATAGCTCTTTGTACTTTTTTCTTGTGTCGCATCGCCTGAGCGAGAGATGGAATTTCTAATTCTTTTGCTAACTTCACATATTGCGCTGTCGGATAACTTGATAAATAAAAGCCAAGTACTTCCTTCTCTTTATTTAGTTGTTCAATAAAAGATAGCTCTTCTCCTTGTACATATTTTGATTTTGGAACAGCATCTCCTAAATCACGTGCGAGATTCGCGTACTCTAACGCCCCTTTAATACTTTTCCATAAATTCGTTCTCGAAACACCAAAATCATCAAAACATCCCGACCAGACGAAAGCTTCTAAATTACGCTCCGTTACGAACTTTGACGGCATACGGAGACAAAATTCAAATAAATCTTCGAACATTTTTTTCTCTCGTTCTTCTAATAATGCCGTCACTGTAGCCATTCCAATATTTCGGATCGAAAGTAAACTGTAACGTATCGCATTCCCTTCTATTTGGAAGTTATAACCACTTCTCTGAAGAGACGGCGGCAAAACGTGAAAACCTTTCCGCTTCGTTTCTCGTATATACTGTACAATCTTATCTTCATTTCCAATTGCACTTGATAATAATGCCGTCATAAATTCCAGCGTATAGTTTGCTTTCAAATAGGCAAGCTGATATCCGATCATACTGTAAGCTACAGCGTGACTTCGGTTAAAACCGTAATTCGCAAATCTTACAATTAAATCATAAATTTTTTCAGCAGACGTCTCATCATAACCATTTTGCAAACATCCTTGGACGAAATGCTTACGTTCCTGATCTAAAATATCACGATTTTTTTTACTCACCGCACGGCGCAGTAAATCTGCTTCTCCAAGCGAAAACCCAGCTAACTTCGATGCAATTTGCATAATTTGTTCTTGGTATACAATGACGCCGTATGTTCTTTCTAAAATTGGCTTTAAATCCGGATGTAAATATTCGATTTTTCTTTTTCCATGTTTCGATTCAATAAAAGTCGGTATCTGTTCCATCGGTCCTGGTCTGTATAACGAGTTAACAGCTACGATATCTTCAAACTCATTCGGTTTTAACCCGCGAAGTACATTTCGCATACCACCTGACTCAAGCTGGAATACACCTGTTGTATCCCCTCTCCCTAATAATTGGAACGTCTTTTCATCTTGAAGAGGTAAGTTTCTTATATCGATTTCTTTCCCTGTTTTGTTCGCGATAAATTTTATAATATTTTCAAGTAACGTTAAATTACGTAATCCTAAAAAGTCCATCTTAAGCAACCCAAGTTCTTCTAGCGCATCGGCTGGATATTGCGTAACATAAACATCGTTATGTCCTTCTTGAATTGCTACACTGCCTGTTAGCGGTTCTTGACTCATAATAACACCAGCCGCATGAATAGACGTATGACGTGGTAAACCTTCTACACGTTTTGCGATTTCAAACACACGCTCATGCAGAAGATTCCCTTGTATAAACTCACGAAGTGATTGTGATTCTTCATATGCATCTTTTAACGTTATACCAAGCTTTGATGGGATAAGTTTTGAAAATATATCAATATCTCGCGGCGGAAGCCCCATTACGCGGGCAATGTCTCTAATTGCCGCTTTTGCTGCAAGCGTACCAAACGTTACAATTTGCGCAACACGGAGCTGACCGTATTTATCTTTCACATAGCGAATCATCTCATCACGTCTTACGTCTGGAAAATCAATATCAATATCGGGAAGCGTCACACGTTCAGGATTTAAAAACCTTTCAAATAATAGATCGTATTCAATTGGATCAATATCTGTAATTTCTAATACGTATGAAACGAGTGAACCAGCTGCCGATCCACGACCTGGTCCTGTTAGAATATGATTTTCATGTGCATACTTCATAAAATCCCATACGATGAGGAAATAATCACTAAATCCCATACGAGAAATAACATTTAATTCATGATTCAAACGCTTTATATGCACTTCTTTCGGTTCACCATATCGTTTCCGCAAACCTTCTTCACAAACACGACGCAAGTATATATCACTCGTTTCATTAGACGGAACAGGAAACTTGGGAAGTTGATTTACATGGAACGGTATTTCTACTTGGCAACGCTCTGCAATTTTTATTGTATTTTGGATTGCTTCCGGCGCATGGGAAAATAGTGCTTCCATTTCATCCGATGACTTTAAATAATACTGATCTGTTTTCAGCCTCGGCCTATCTGGATCAGTCATTTTCGTTCCACTTTCAACAGATAGTAAACATTCGTGAACAAGCGCGTCACTTTGATTGATATAGCGCACATCATTTGTTGCAACGACTGGAATATTAACCCTACTAATAAATTCAGGTAGTTTCTCTTGTAAAAGCAACTCAGCTTGAATCGCATGATGCTGCAAACTCATATAAAAATGGCCGAACATATTTTGATACGTGCGAGCTACTTCTTCAGCCTGACTCTCATTGTCTTCTAGTAATAATTGCTCAATTTCGCCATCTTTACCTGGTGAAATAGCAATTAATCCTTTCGCATAATGCGCAAGCCACTTCTTAGGAATACCTTCTTTGGACTTTGTCATAATACTGCTAGAAATCTTTAATAAATTTTGGTAGCCTATTTCATTCTCAGCAAGTAATACAAGCGGATAAGACCTTTCTTCTTCTTCACTAAAAATAGAAGCGGTTAATCCAATAACAGGCTGTATACCATGTTTCTTACATGCTTTATAAAACGGAATAACACCATACATAACATTTTCATCCGTAATAGCCAGCGATGAAAAACCAAGTTCTTTCGCCCTGACTACAAGTTCATCAATTTTACAAGCACTTTTTAATAAACTAAAAACGGTTTGACATTGTAAATGCACAAACTTCACTGTTGTACCCTCTCTTTACCTATTTGACTACTTTTATTATAGGTGATGAGGAAAGCGGAAATCAAAACATACTTCTTATACTTTGTCCATATATATGAAGAAGAAAGGGGAATGACGATGGATGTAAGAGAACATACTTTTTTCTCTCTGCTTATTATTAGTTATTTTATTGCCTTTGGGGTTATACTTGGCGGTTCATTAATTGGTGGATTTGGTGCGTTTCTTATTGGAAAACCAGCTCTAACTTACATTAATCAATTCGCCCAAAATTTAAGAATTTGGGCACTCGTTGCAGCAATCGGCGGAACATTCGATACCTTTTATAGCTTTGAAAGAAGTTTCTTTGGCGGAGATATGAAAGATATCGTAAAACAAATTCTCCTTATTTTTTTCGCAACTGGTGGTATGCAAACAGGTCTCATTATTATTAAATGGCTAACGCAGGAACATGTATGAGAGTACCAAGTGCTAATACAGCAAAAAGATGGTACTTAGTATTAGCTGGGGCTGCTGTTGGAGGCGTTTTGAGCTGGTTTATTTTTTTGTACATATACGGTGTTTTTCAAGAAGAACAAGCTAGTAAAATAGCAGAACAAAGAGAAATTATAGAAAAACAAGAAGCAAAGCTCCACGTCCTTCTCGA
Organism: Bacillus sp. B2-WWTP-C-10-Post-4; assembly: GCF_009183805.1. Taxonomy (NCBI): domain Bacteria; kingdom Bacillati; phylum Bacillota; class Bacilli; order Caryophanales; family Bacillaceae; genus Bacillus; species Bacillus sp. B2-WWTP-C-10-Post-4. The sequence goes on from NZ_WEII01000001.1 coordinate 62,046, forward strand.
AGATCAAGAAAAATTGAACACTGAAAATAAACGGCTCTTAACCATTCAAGAGATTAAAATAAAACTTATCAATCGAGAAAAATACGATTTAGACAATCTCACACTCGAAAATATGACTACATCTATCCATAATGATCTCCAACATCTTTTAACGAAAAACATTCAAAGTATCGCAAAAAATAAAGACCTACTTAAAAAGGTAATCGAAAATAAAACGTACAAACATTACGATCGGCTATACCGTTTTAAAGTCGATACAATATCTTTTGATACAGTGCTTGAAATTAGCATTACTATAGAGAAAGAAAAATAAAGAAGGAGGGCTTTAGCGCCGCTCCTTCTTTTCGTTCTAACATATAGTCTCTTATTTACAAATCTCACGTAAATCAGCAAAAAGACGATCCGCTTCTTCCCAAGAAAATGCCTTCGCACCAGAAGCCATCGGATGCCCCCCGCCGTTATATTGCATTGCTAATTTGTTTATAACTGGTCCTTTTGAACGAAGACGAACACGAATTACGTCGTCTTCCTCTAAAAATAGAACCCACGCCTTTAATCCATCAATATTGCCAAGCGCTCCAACAACACCAGATGCTTCAGAAGGAAGTACATCAAACTCTTCTAATACTTCTTTCGTTAATTTAATGTAAGCTGCTCCTTCTTCTACCATCGTAAAGTTTTGTAAAATATAACCGTTTAAACGAGCAATTTTTTCTTTTGTCTTATACATTTCATTGTATAAATCTGTGAATTTCACACCCATATCAACAAGCTCACTTACGTAACGAAGTGTTTTTGCTGTCGTATTTGGGAATAAGAAACGACCTGTATCTCCAACAATTCCTGCTAAAATAAGGCGAGCTGCTTCTTTTGTTATTTTTAATCCTTTATCTTTTCCATAGTTATAAAACTCATAAATCATTTCACTTGTAGAACTCGCTGTCGTATCTACCCACGTAATATCTCCATATGGATCTTCATTTGGATGATGATCAATTTTAATTAACATCTTCCCTTTTGTATAGCGTTGATCGTCAACACGTTCTTGATTCGCAGTATCACAAACAATAACAAGCGCATTTTCGTATACACTATCTTCAATATCATCCATTACTCGTAAGTATGCTAGTGACGGTTCATTGTACCCAACCGTATAAATATTTTTCTCTGGAAACGATTCTTGTAGAATTGTACCAAGACCACCCTGTGAACCTAACGCATCTGGATCCGGACGCACGTGGCGATGAATAATAATTGTATCAAACTCTTTAATTGCTCCTAAAATTTGCTCATGCATATGTATAATCTCCTTTTTAATCAACTTCTTCACTTTATCCTCCATTATAACGGAAAGTATTTCATACATGCGAACAATTGCTTTATAATAAAAGTTAGAAAGTTTAGATATTTCTTTTTCTTTTCTATTATTTTTCATAAAGCGATAGGAGTGTTCACTATGCCAGTATTAGTCTTCTGTATTATCGTCTCATTTATGTTGTACCTCTTTTACAAAACAAAATACTTTCGTACAAACCGCCCAATGGAGAAAGGTTGGCTCTCAGGAAAATCCGCAATGGCACTCGGTTCATTCGTTTTATTTTTCGGGATAAACCAATTCTTTTTAGAACTTTCAACCGCTCGTATTATCGTTGGTGTTTTATTCGTTCTATTTGGTAGTGCAAGTGTATTTAACGGGTTTCGCCAATACAAACATTTCTTGCCATTAGCAGTTAAAGAAGCCGAAGTCTATGAAGCAACATAAAAAAGCATCAATATTGTGATGCTTTTTTATGTTGCTTAACTTTCAAAATCATATATGCAACAAACGCAGATGGTATATTAAATGGGTTACCTTGTACATGAAAATGTAATTGTTCTTCTTCAAAAGACATTTTTTCATATAGCTCTCGCTGAGATAATCCTGTCTTTTCCTTTTTTTCATGTAAACCTTGTAAATATAAATATTGAATAGGTATCATTACAAGAAAGTAAAATAATGCGATACTACCAAAAAAAAGTACGGCTGACGACATAATGCATACCACCTTTCATAATTCCATTTTCTTACAATATAATCATAACACAATATACAACTGAATTGAATTATTATTCTGTCTTTTCTCACGTCACTTTTCCACTCCATCCCATACATATTTCACTAAAACTCCCATCTAAAATCATGCCTTTCAAATTTAAAACAACAAAAAAGATGGAACAAATCAAAATGATTTGTTCCATCTTTTTATTTATCGATTAACTGAACCATAAGTAATGCTTTTCCAACAACATTACCTTCATGATGCACCTCTACATCGACCTTACCAAATTTACGTCCAATTTCTAATACTTTCGGATGAACAGATACAACATTATCAATTTGAACCGGCTTTACGAAATAAATCGTTAAGTTTTCAACAATTAAATCGCTTTTCTTTTGCGCACGAATGACGCGATTTGTCGCTTCTGTCACAATTGTTGCAAATACACCGTACGATAACGTTCCAATTGAGTTCGTCATTTGCGGCGTCACCGAAAATTGATATAGATGCTCATTCTTCGCTTCTTTTGGCGTCATAAATTGATTCGTTACAATATCATCAATGGTTTCTCCAACTTGCGGCTGACGTTGAATCATTTGCAGTGCCTGAAGTACATCTTGACGGCTAATAATACCTTGCAGTTTATTTCCTTCCTCAACGACAGGAAGTAATTCAATTCCTTCCCACACCATCATACGTGCCGCAGCTGCGACAGACATTTTACCGTTCACTGTAATTGGGTGTTTTGTCATCACTTTATCAATTGGTGTTTCTTTCGCTACTCCGATCATATCTTTTGAAGTCACGATTCCTAGCACTTTGTTACTTTCATCAACAATCGGATACCTTCCGTGCATCGTCTCTTCATTATAGGCATGCCATTGCTGCACTGTATCATTTGGCTTTAAATATAACGTTTCTTCAATTGGCGTTAAAATATCTTCAACGAGTACAATTTCTTTCTTAATAAGCTGATCGTAAATCGCACGGTTAATTAACGTTGCAACTGTAAAGGTATCGTAACTACTTGAAATAATCGGCAGTTTTAATTCATCTGCTAATTTCTTCACATGATCTTCCGTATCAAATCCGCCCGTAATTAATACAGCGGCTCCAGTTTCTAACGCTAATTGATGTGCGTTCGTACGGTTACCGACAATAAGTAAGTTCCCAGCTTCTGTATAGCGCATCATCGCTTCTAATTTCATTGCCCCGATTACGAATTTATTTAACGTTTTATGTAGTCCTTCTCTGCCTCCAAGTACTTGACCGTCGACAATGTTAACGACTTCTGCATATGTCAGTTTTTCGATATTCTCTTTCTTCTTTTGTTCAATTCGAATTGTTCCGACACGTTCAATTGTACTAACATACCCTTTATTTTCTGCATCTTTAATTGCACGGTAAGCGGTCCCTTCACTTACACTCAAATCTTTCGCAATTTGTCTTACAGAAATTTTATGGCCTACTGGCAGGCTATTAATATGTTCTAAAATTTGGTTATGCTTGGTAGCCAAATGGTTTCACCATACTTTCTTTTCCCTAAATTCTTCATGTGTTGTACTTTCAGTATACTATATTTTCAAAACTGTTACACTCTCTCTTTGCATACCTGTACTATTTTTTTTATAACAAAATGACTCTTACATTCCACCAGTCATTCTATTACAACAATGTAATGCTATTGTCATCTCATTCGATAGTTCGCACACTTGATTACCTATACAATTAAGACAAGAAATAAAACAAAGGAGCGAACACATGATGAAAAAACTTTTAGAGGTTGTAGGTGCTGTATTTTTAGCTTTCGTAGATGGGAAAAAAGTTACAATGGAATTGAATGAAACACCTGAACAGCCACGTACCAAAAGAAAAGAATCACCAAAACAAATACAAGTATTAAAAGCTGTCCTACACACATAAAAAACCCTTCACTTTTCTTTTTCAAATGAAGGGTTTCTTTTCTATAGTGTAATACTTTCTCCAGCTTCTAATACTTTCCCTGTACAATTTTGTAGCTTTTCTACAAATTGATATGGATCTTGTTCAATAACTGGGAACGTATTGTAATGCATCGGTACAACAGTTTTCGCATTAATCCATTTTGCCGCTAGTACAGCATCTTCTGGTCCCATTGTGAAATTATCACCAATTGGTAAAAATGCTAGATCAACTTTATTTAATTCCCCAATTAACTTCATATCAGAGAATAGTGCAGTATCTCCTGCGTGGTATACAGTTTTCTCTTCTGCTGTAAATAAAATACCTGCTGGCATACCTGTATATGTAATCGTCTTATTTTCTTCATCAATATAACTAGAGCCGTGGAATGCTTGTGTAAACTTCACTTTTCCGAAGTCAAATTCATGTGAACCACCAATATGCATCGGGTGTGTATTTACACCTTGCCAACTTAAAAATGTTGCTAGTTCAAATGGCGCTACAACAACTGCATTATTTTTCTTCGCAAGCTCTACTGTATCTCCAACATGATCACCGTGTCCATGCGATAAAAGAATTGCATCCACTTTTACATCTTCAGCTTTTAAATCTGTTTTCGGATTACCTGTTAAAAACGGGTCAATTAAAATAACTTTTTCATTCGCCTCAATTTTCACAACTGAATGTCCATGATAAGATACTTTCATTATTACATTCCTCCCTATTCACATTCTCACTTTTTATTCTACATGATTTTTCAATTCCCTGTCTTTTCTAACATCTATTTACTTGTCATAACACTTTCTTCCGAGTTAAAGTTATATTTGTAATTAAATATCTCGGGGGTGCCAATCGATGAATGCTAGATTAGAAAATTTAATGCAATGGCTAAAAGAAAAAAACGTAGAAGCTGCGTTCTTAACTTCTACACCGAACGTCTTCTACATGACAAACTTCCACTGTGAACCACACGAAAGACTTCTTGGTATGTTTGTATTCCAAGAAAAAGAACCTATTTTAATTTGCCCTAAAATGGAAGAAGGTCAAGCGCGTAACGCTGGCTGGGCACATGAAATTATCGGATTTACTGATACTGACAGACCATGGGATATGATTGCAAAAGCAATTAAAGACCGCGGCATCAATGCAAATGCAGTTGCAATTGAAAAAGAACATTTAAACGTAGAGCGCTACGAAGAATTAAAGAAATTATTCCCAAATGCAGCTTTCAAATCAGCTGAGGAGAAAGTTCGCGAACTTCGTTTAATTAAAGATGAAAAAGAACTTTCTATTTTACGCGAAGCAGCTAAAATGGCGGACTATGCTGTTGAAGTTGGTGTAAATGCAATTAAAGAAAACCGCAGCGAGCTAGAAGTATTAGCAATTATTGAACACGAATTAAAAACAAAAGGCATACATAAAATGTCATTTGATACGATGGTATTAGCAGGTGCGAACTCTGCTCTTCCACACGGTATTCCTGGCGCAAACAAAATGAAACGCGGCGATTTCGTACTATTTGATTTAGGCGTAATCATTGATGGTTATTGCTCTGATATTACACGTACAGTAGCATTCGGTGAGATTTCTGAAGAGCAAACTCGCATTTACAACACTGTACTTGCTGGACAACTACAAGCAGTTGAAGCATGTAAACCGGGTGTTACACTTGGCGCAATCGACAACGCTGCACGTTCTGTTATCGCAGATGCAGGTTACGGTGACTTCTTCCCCCACCGCCTTGGTCACGGACTTGGAATTAGCGTACACGAATATCCAGATGTAAAAGCTGGCAACGAGTCTCCATTAAAAGAAGGTATGGTCTTCACAATCGAGCCAGGTATTTACGTACCAAACGTAGGTGGCGTTCGTATTGAAGATGATATTTACATCACAAAAGACGGATCAGAAATTTTAACGAAGTTCCCGAAAGAGTTACAATTTGTAAAATAATAAAAAAGGCAGCTTGATTGCTGCCTTTTTTATTTCTCTACTATTTCCAATTTAGCACCATCTTCTCCTCATACTTATCATCCCATTTAATCACAATCTCTATTGGTTCATCTTTAGAGATAGGCGCGCAACTTACACAAGAAGACTTCATTTCAACCTTTGCTCCTCTATGAACTTCTGACGTTTGTGTCATTGTACTAAAGGCTCCATTAATAGCAATTTCTAAATTCTTAAATTCTGTATTCCCATCTCCGCCCTTATACTGAAACGTAAACACTCCATCTTCACTGTCGTCCTTGATATGGCCCTTATATTGTCCCGTCCAACTTTTGCTCTCGCTAGAAAAAGTAGCATACGAAATGGAACAGCTTCCTAAAAAGAAAATACTAATAAAAAAGAATAATGCTCTCTTCATCATGCCCCTCCATTCAAAAGCACTTATTTATTGTCTATTTCTTCCTCTTATTATACTATTAAAATACAGAATTTTCTAAAATAGGAGGTTTATATGTTACAACAACAGTTAGAAGAAATTCGTAATAATCATTACGTAATGGATACAATTAACATGGACTCTTTAATTTCCAATATGCTTAAACATATCGGTGTTACCGATAGCTATTTAAGGGACAAACTTATTTGCTCTACTTTTTACCATCTCATCAAAAAGGACTACCTTTCACACACACAATTACAGAAACTATTATTAGAAAGCATCAGTGACAAATATTTATTGTATAAGATTCATTCGGATGACGAAGATGCGGTATTTACCCGTGCATTTACAACATTATTAATTGCACTCATTATTGATGCTGATACAAATCATAATTTCTTATCACAGGCTGATCTTTTACATGTAAAAGATCGATTAGTGTTATATATGAACAACGAGCATGATTTCCGCGGATATGTGCAAGACCACGGCTGGGCACATAGTATCGCTCACGCTTCTGATACATTTGAGGCGCTTGTTCGTAGTCCTAAACTGGAAACTTTATATTACGAAGAAATATTACAAACTTTATTAAACAAAGTTTGTGTCCATTCTATTTACTACAAATATGAAGAAGACGAACGTCTCGTTTATCCGATTGTCGCAATGCTACAAAATGGTCTAAAGGAAGAGGTACTCATATTAGCCCTTCATGATTTAGTAGCTCAATTACCCTTCCAAAAACAAACATTACATATTAAATCGTATGAGTACTTATACGGAAATATAAAATCTTTCTTACGCAGCTTATTTTTCAGACTACGCACACTGTCTATATGTAAAGAAACCGAATGCGAAATTGAAAAATTGCTACAAGAGCTTCCAAAATATTATTAAAAAAAGAAGGCCACTTAGAAAGTGCCTTCTTCTATTTCACTAATATTTAATTGAAATTTCACGATCCAAACTGAGAAAAGGTGGACAAGAAGCGCAAACGCCATACATGCTCCGCTTAAAAAAGTTAGTATAGGATGCGAATACACGTGCCCCAATCCATAGGATATCGCCACGAAAAACATTGTTATGTAAATATAAATTGCTCCATGTATTTGCCTCATATAAACCTCCTTTTCCCATATTATAACATAAGTTTTCTGATTATTCACATTAATTACTCGTAATCAATATTTCTCAACTGTTACACCTCTTACAGCAGCCTTAATATACGGTGACCCTTGTAAACTTTGTAAATCCTCTGTTTTCCTGTTACGACTACACCGTATATTGGTAAGTCTTTTGGTTTGGTGTTTTTTATTTCTTTATCCCGCATTAACAGGCAGTAAGACCCCACATCAAAATTCAGCGGAAGCAAAGAAGTTAGATGGGGGGCGGACTGCTCGTAAAAGCCCGATTGGTGAGGGCTGATAATCAGTGAGGGATGCCCTCACCACTGATTAAAGTTTCACTTTATAGTTTATCCTAAAATATTCTCGATATCCCTCTTTATTTTCACTTAAAGATATCCAAATACAGCTTTTATAAATTTTCCCATAATAAAAAGCACATTTATTTTGATGTGCTCTTCACATATAATTTAGTAAAATATGAATCATTTTTTGAAACAAAAACTCCCACTCATCTCTCCCCATACTATCGTTATGACTTAGTTGCCATAATAATTGAACGAGGATAAAATCCCAGCTTTTCATAAAATGATACAGCTTCATTTCCATACACTACTGTTAATTCAATTTCATCTATCTTTTTCACTTTAAACCATTCCACTGCACTATTCATTAATTTCAAACCAAATCCGTTTCTTCGGTATTTTTCATCAACAAATAAAACTTCAATCTTTCCGCTTACGCTTTTACTATACGCTATACAAAATCCTAATATATTATCTGTTTCTGACTCAATCAATAATTCAATTCTATATTCTCCGTACTTTGAGTTCTTTTTATAATTTTCAATACGTTCCTCAAATGTCATTCTGGGGTAATCGCCAGAAAAATATTTTGATTTATTATTATGATATTCATGCAATTTATTTAAGGATTCTCTTATTATCTCTATTTCATCGAGAGTGATATATTTATTACTAATTCTCATCCTATAGCATCTCCAATAATATATATTTCAGCAAAAAAATAAGACTGTTTTTTGTTCACAAAATATTACTCTATTATTCCATCGCTTCCCTCACAACATCTTGAATCATAACAACTTCCGTTTTCATATCAACAGATGGTGCTTCTTCATCAATACATTCATGCCAAAATTCCAAGTGCTTTTTATCAATTTCATGATGAAAATTTTCGACAAGAGCCCCGCCTTCTCCTTGCACAGAATACCAATATAAGTATTCTTCTCCATCTCTTATTTCCCGGAAAATTGTCTCAACGTACATCTTTTCGTCGTTTAATGTCAAAAGCACTTCTTTCATATTGTCATTAAGAAGCTGCATCCATTCATCTACACGATGACTTTTACCTTGTTTCACTTTGAATCTCGTTAATTCCACATTCATTTTTATTCCCCCGTTTTCTTACGTACAAACAATCTATATTCTATCGGATTATGAAAACTTAATTTACTAGCTAGTTTTTGCGAAGGAATATTGTCTACATAACAATCCCAGCACGGTGTAATATCATTTTGCATGCAATGCTCAACGAACCGTGTCGCAACAGCTTGAGCTAATCCTTTCCCTTGATATGCTTTATGCGTAGCAATATCGATTTCAGCAAAACTATTCCCTCTAAATATTGAGACGCATTCAGCTATAATCATCCCACCTTGTTCTATACAAAATCCGAAACCACCGTTCAAAAATAGTTCTTTTGATCCCCAATATTCTTTATAATACTTCTCTGTAAATTCACTGCTTCGTTCTATATCACTTTTATCAATACGCTTCACTTCATATGTATTTTTATTTGCATCTTGTGTTCGCTCTTCAAAGATTTCTCTTTGGAATTTCATTCGTGGCATATTCCGAAGTACATTACTAAAACGCCCTTCAATCATCATTTCCCACTCTTCACTTGAAGCGAATAGTGTAAATCTCTTCTCTGTTTTTTCAATAGCCATTTTTAAATACATCAATAAATCTTCATTATAATTTTGATCATCCGTATGACCAAATAAATAATAGATACCGTTAACTGTACGAATTAATCCTGCTGTTAACTTCTCGTTGGCAAAAATCTCACCATCTATCATTTGGTCACATACCGCATAAGCAAATGTCGTCGTTCTTGTATTACTTTCCAAAATCGGAATGATTTTTCTATACTCGGCTACAGATAATTTTTTCATAACTGCTCCACTTTAATCGTATCAGCTTCTATATTTTCGAAACAAAGATTTACTGTTCTCTTTAATGCTCTCGTTCTATGAATCGTACACGCTGGAATTAAAATAGAATCATTCGGCTTTAAAACTGCTGTTTCTCCATCTTCAAAATCGATAAGCAATTCTCCCTCTAGCACAATGAATAATTCATCCGAATTAGAATGATAATGCCAATCATATTCGCCAGTAAATACAGCGATTCGTAAGCAATGACTATTTACATTTGAAACGACGAAGTTTTTATGTTGATCTTGAATGTCCTTTGTTAATTCTATTAAGTTCACAATCTCCATATTCCGTCTCACCCTTTCATTAGTCGTTCTTCTGAAAAACTAACTTAGTCTCCACCATCACTTGAGCTGCTACAATCGTTGCTACTGTAGTCACCGAATCCACTTGATGAGCTTGAATTGGATGAAGATTTTTTGCTTCTTTTTCTATCTTTTTTACTTTCATGACTAGGCCATACTTTATCAAATAATATAAAGAATAAGATTCCTTCTACCATAACAAGCATAACGCCAAAAATACCTTCAATAACATTAGGGGTTATCCCCAAACTTTTAACCATCCCACATAAAAACACACAAAAAATCACATACAAGAACATACAAATATATCGAAATACTTTTTCTATCATAAGGACTACTTTTTTTGAAAAAGGTATGTTCTGTTCCTGTTTTCTCTTCATATACTCTTGTCTCTTAACTTGCTTTTTCTTCCTCTTTTTGCTCCCCATTGAATCCCCTCTTTTTGTTATATAATTCTAAATTATCATAATAAAAATCAATTTACACCAATAAATAACAATTATTCACATGTTATTTCTCCATAAAAAAAGACCCTCCTCATAAAGGAAGGTCTCGAATGTATTTCTATTATGATAAAGCAGGAGCTTTTTCAAGTAGCTCTTTCGCATCAGCGTATTGTAAGCCGTGAGCTTCTGCAACTGCTTCGAATGTTACATATCCATCTAATGTGTTAATACCTTTTAGTAATGCAGTGTTGCCTAAGCAAGCATCTTTGTAGCCTTTGTTCGCAATTTGTACTGCATATGGTACTGTTACGTTTGTTAATGCAAGAGTTGACGTACGTGGAACTGCACCTGGCATATTAGCAACTGCATAATGAACAACGCCATGTTTTTCGTAAGTTGGGTTGTCATGAGTTGTAATACGATCAGTTGTTTCGAAAATACCACCTTGGTCAATCGCGATATCTACAACGACAGAACCTGGTTCCATTGATTGAATCATTTCTTCAGTTACAAGTTTTGGCGCTTTTGCACCTGGAATTAATACTGCACCAATAACAAGGTCAGATTCTTTAACAGCTTCTGCAATGTTGTATGGATTAGACATTAATGTTTTTACTTGGTTACCGAAAATATCATCTAATTGACGAAGACGTTCTGCACTTAAGTCAATGATTGTTACATCTGCACCTAAACCTACTGCAATCTTAGCTGCGTTTGTACCAGCTTGACCACCGCCGATGATTGTTACTTTGCCGCGTTTTACCCCTGGAACGCCTGCAAGTAAAATACCTTTACCACCCTTGTTTTTCTCAAGGAATTGTGCACCGATTTGTGCAGACATACGACCAGCTACTTCACTCATAGGTGCAAGTAATGGTAAAGAACGATTGTCTAATTGTACTGTTTCGTATGCGATTGATGCAACTTTGTTATCGATTAATGCTTTCGTTAATTCTGGTTCTGGAGCTAAGTGTAAGTATGTGAATAAAATTAAACCTTCACGGAAATAGCCGTATTCACTTGCTACTGGCTCTTTTACCTTCATAACCATATCTTGATTCCATGCTTCTTCAGCAGTTTCTACAAGTTTCGCACCAGCTTGTACGTATTCTTCATCCGTAAAGCCAGATCCTAAACCTGCTCCTTTTTGAACAAAAACTTCATGACCATTTTGTACTAAATGTACTGCTCCCGCTGGCGTCATTGCCACACGGTTTTCATTGTTTTTAATTTCTGTTGGAATACCGATACGCATGATTAGTTCCCCCTTGAGTTATGAAATGACCCCTGAATCATTTTTTTAAAGCGCTTTCTACGCTCTTATATTTTAACATAATATCTCAATATTTGACAAAAAAATAACACGAGTTTTCCGATAGATTTAATTTTATATTAAAGGACAGTATTATCCGCACCTCTCAGCACAATGGATAAACTGTCCAATTATTCGAAACTTCATCTTATTTTATTCTATCGATGTCTATGAATAACATCCACTGCACCAGTAACTTCAATAATTGTACCGGTAATCATATCGGAATCGTCCTCACATAAAAACGAAATGGTTCTTGCAATATCTTCACCTGTTCCAGATCTACCAATCGGTGTGTTATGCTCTTTCAGCTGACGTGCTTCTTGAATAGTTGCCTCTTTCATCTCGCCTATAATATCACCAGGACATACCATGTTCGCAGTAATACCATACTCCGCTTCTTCATAAGCAACTGTTTTCGTTAATGAAACAAGTCCTACTTTCGCTGCGGCAAAAGCTGAACGATAAATCCATCCCGGTGCACTATCCGCCCCTTGAAATCCGTAATTAATAATACGGCCAAAGTTCTGTTTTCTCATGACCGGAACGACAAGTTTTAATAAATGAAATACCGCTGTTAAATTTCCCTGAATCATTTCATTCCATTCATCTTCTTCATAATCAACTAACTTTTTTCGTTCAAATACATATGGACCAGCATTATTAATTAAAAAGTCAATTTTGCCAAAACGGCTCATCGCTTCTTCTACTATTTTATGTAAATCTTCCTTTTTCGTGACATCCGCTTGCACGAATTGTAGACGCTCTTCCACATCTTTATATGTTTCTTTCATCGTTTCCATAGCCGTGGTATCGCTATGGTACGTTACTGTTACTGAATAGCCTTTAGCCAATAACTTTTCTGTTACTTGCTTTCCTAAACCTTTCGTACCGGCTGTAATGAGCGCATGTCTCACAAAACTGCCCCCTTTTAAATTGCTATACTTCATATGTAACAAGTTCTCGCTCCAATTACAACTAAAATGAATTGAAACAGAGTTTTCAAAATTCTGTAACGTTTCTGGCAAGCACGTTACCAAAATTTGTTTTATAATTAAGTTGTAAACAGTTATAAAACAGATTGGGAGGAATTTACTATGAATAATACATATACAAATATTTTAATCGCGGTGGATGGTTCTAAAGAAGCAGAAAAAGCCTTTAAAAAAGCAATTCAAGTCGCAAAGCGCAACAATGCAACATTAACAATTGCTCATATCGTTGATGTAAAAGCATACTCAGCAGTAGAAGCTTATAGCCGTGCAATTGCGGAACGGGCAAATCTATTTGCAGAAGACTTATTAGAAGACTACAAAAAAACTGCGCTTGAAGCTGGTCTTGAAAAAATTGAAACTGTATTAGAATTCGGTAATCCTAAATCAAAAATTTCAAAAGAAATCGCTCCAAACCATAAAGTAGATTTAATTATGTGTGGTGCGACTGGTTTAAATGCTGTTGAGCGTTTCCTAATTGGTAGCGTCTCTGAACATATTATTCGCTATGCGAAATGCGATGTCCTTGTTGTTCGTGGTGATGAAGAGCAAGGTGAGCTTTAATTTATAGATAAAACACCAAGTCCACATAGGCTTGGTGTTTTTCATTTTATAAACTTCACTATAAACACAAGACATGCTACGACAACAACGGTAATTGCCAACACATAAGGCGGAAGAAACTTCAAAGACCATAACGCCATCATAATTGTCGCGATCGTTAAGTACGTTTGCTTTGCACCCTCTGTCATTTTTTTACGAAGTAAGAAGACGTACAAATAGCCGATTGGCGGCGTAATGAAGCAAAGAACATATATGATTTTTGATTTTAAATACCATTTTTGTTCTCCAAGTTTCTTTATATCTCCTTCAATTCTCTTACTCTCTTGTTCTTTCGCTTCTTCTACAAGCTGGTCTTCCTCTTCTCCTCGCTTTTCTTTCATATAAGGAAGAAAGTGCATAAAAAAATAGTATGCGAATACGAACGCTCCAAATCCAATATTTAATCTTTCTAATGGAATATGTTCACTAAAAAAAGCAGCAGTAAGCACTAAAGACAAACAGTATGTCATCATCCAAAATGAATGTTTTCTCTTTTTCCGTTCCATTTCTTTTTCACCTTGTATATCTTTTCTTTTCGAAATCCATATAGAAATAAAGCAATCTACTACAAATAGAGCAAAAATAAATATCGCAACGTGTACTGTTTCTAAATCCTCAAATGAAAAGATATTTGGGAATGCAACGTGTAATACAATTAGCGTGTACAAAATTAACCCTATAAAATAAATACGTCTCATTTTTCATCCCTTTCTTATTTCCTAACATTACGTTAACATACATTTTTTAGAAATAGACGGACAAAATATATATGTGTAAAAAAGGAGGATGCAACATGGATGATTCTGAACGTATTATTTTAGATGTGAATGGGAAAGAACTCGAAATGCTAGATACGATTCGTACTCATTTTAAAGAGAAACATGGCGTTGAACTAAGTAACGGTGCATTACTTAGAGATTTGATGGATATTGAGTATATTCGAATTACGGAAGATCGACATAAGTATGATTAAAAGAAAAACGACTGCAGGCGAATGCCATCAGTCGTTTTCTTTCTTTATTTAAGCTCTTGATGTTTCCCGCCCATACCACCTTGCTCATTGCTATCTTGGTGTACAGTTAGTTTATTTGTTTTCGTATCTTTTAAAACTCTATATGTATATGATTCATTTGGTTCATCTTTAAACTGCACATTCATTCCATACGAATCCATTTTGCTATAAAAGGCCGGTTTTATATATAAAATATCACTTTCTTTATATCCTTTATCTTGCAAATGCCACATCGTTGCGATAATCGCTTCTTCTCGCTTTTCTTTTTCACCAACATACATATATTTGTCCAAAAGAAACACTTTAGCATTTGCAATTAAACTAATTACCAATACAATGATAAACACTATTTTTTTCATAGACTTCCCCTAAATTGTTATTTTTTACTATATTGTAACTTAAATATATTAAAAAACAAAGTACGCCAGACTTTACTAGACTGGCGTACTTCCCAACTCAATTCTTAATAAATTCTTTCGTTAACCCCTTCGCCTTCTCCAAAGCGTTTTTGATTTGTTCAAATCCTGTTCCACCCGCACTATTACGACGCTTTACAGCCGCATATGGTGAAAGAACTTCATACAAATCTTCTTCAAATAAAGAGCTCATTTCTTGATATGTTTCAAGCGGGACATCTAATAAATAAATTCCTTTTTGTGTGCAATGTAGCACTAACTTCCCAACAATTTCATGAGCTTGACGGAATGGTAGTCCTTTGTTCGCTAAATAGTCGGCAATTTCTGTTGCGTTGGAGAAATCTTGCGTCACAGCTTGCCCCATTTTTTCTTTGTTTACAGTCATCGTTTCAAGCATGCCCGCCATAATATGAAGGCATCCTTCTACTGTTTTTACTGTATCAAACATTCCTTCTTTATCTTCTTGCAAGTCTTTATTGTAAGCGAGTGGTAATCCTTTCATTACTGTAAGTAAACTGAATAAATTACCGTATACTCTGCCTGTTTTACCACGGATTAGTTCCGCCATATCCGGGTTTTTCTTTTGCGGCATAATGCTGCTTCCAGTTGCGTATTGATCGCTCATTTCAATAAATTGAAACTCTTGGCTACTCCATAAAATAAGTTCTTCACAAAAGCGCGATAAGTGCATCATAAGCATAGATGAGTTACTTAAAAACTCCAGTATGAAATCACGATCACTTACTGCATCTAAACTATTTTCATATATTCCATTAAATCCAAGAAGCTCCGCACTATATTCTCGGTCAATCGGGAATGTCGTCCCAGCTAGCGCTCCTGCTCCTAATGGAGAGATATTAATACGCTTTAACGAATCTTCATAACGATTTACATCACGCTCTAACATCCAAAAGTAAGCGAGAATATGATGAGCAAATGAAATCGGCTGGGCACGTTGCAAATGCGTATAGCCAGGCATAATCGTTTCAATATTATTTTCTGCTTGATGAACAAGAACAGTTTGCAATTGCTTTGTAGCTTTTATAATATGTTCTACCTTTTCTTTTAAATACAAATGCATATCCGTTGCCACTTGATCGTTACGGCTTCGGCCTGTATGAAGTTTCCCTCCTACTTCGCCAATTTGTTCAATTAACATCTTTTCGATATTTAAATGAATATCTTCTGCTTCTACTGAAAATTGTAGCTTATTCTCTTTTGCTTCTTTCAATAAATATTGAAGACCTACCTTTATTTTCTCTGCTTCTTCTTTCGTCACGATGCTCTGCTTTGCTAGCATCGTGACGTGTGCAATACTCCCGTTTATATCTTGATTTACTAATTGTTGATCGAAGGAGATGGATGCTCCAAACTCTTCAACCCATGCTTCCGCTTCTTCTGTAAAACGTCCGCCCCAAAGTTTGCTCACGCTTCCACCTTCTTTTGATTCACTTGGCTGTATACTTTCGTCGGTAAACCAAATAATGAAATGAATCCAACTGCTGCATCATGATTAAATTCGTCCTGGGCAGTATATGTTGCTAATTTTTCATCGTATAAAGAGTACTCAGATTTACGTCCTTCTACAATCGCATGACCTTTAAATAATTTCACACGCACTGTACCTGTTACATTCTTTTGCGTTTCTTGTAAAAATGCATGAAGCGCTTGTTTTAAAGGTGAGAACCATAAACCGTTATAAATAAGTTCTGTTATTTTCTGTTCAATCACTGGTTTAAAATGTGCTACTTCTTTTACGTGTGTTAAATCTTCCAACTCTTTATGCGCAGTGATTAACGTCATTGCTGCTGGGCATTCGTATACTTCACGAGATTTAATACCGACAAGACGATTTTCTACGTGATCAATACGTCCAACGCCGTGTTTTCCAGCGAGCGCATTTAACGTTTTAATTAATTCTGCAAGTGAATATGCAGTGCCATTTAAAGTAGTCGGTACGCCTGCTTCAAATCCGATTTCTACAAACTCTGGTTTATTCGGTGTATCTTCTAACGCCAATGTCATCTCATATGCATCTTCTGGCGGCGCTGCCCATGGATCTTCTAAAATTCCACATTCGTTGCTGCGTCCCCATAAGTTCTGATCGATTGAAAACGGGCTATCTAAATTAATCGGAATTGGTACATCGTTTTCTTTTGCATATGCAATTTCTTCTTCACGTGACCATTTCCATTCACGTACAGGCGCAATCACTTCTAAGTAAGGATTTAATGCTTGGATAGAAACTTCAAAACGAACTTGGTCATTTCCTTTTCCTGTACATCCGTGTGCAACTGCAGTTGCGCCTTCTTGTTCTGCGATTTCTACTAATTTCTTTGCAATAAGCGGACGAGATAATGCAGAGACAAGAGGGTATTTTCCTTCGTATAATGTGTGTGCTTGCATCGCCATCAATGCATATTCATTCGCGAATTCTTCTTGAACGTCAATCATATATGATTTAATTGCACCTACTGAAAGTGCCTTTTCTTTTACAAATGCTAAGTCTTTACCTTCCCCTAAATCTAAACAAAGCGCGATAATATCATAATTTTTCTCTTGTAACCATTTAATTGCAACAGAAGTATCAAGACCTCCGGAATATGCTAATACAACTTTTTTCTTCTTCATTTTGCATCCCCCTAAAGAATAAATATTCATTTTGTTTTATAATAATTCACACTTTACCACCTTTCACAAAATGTATCAAGAGTCATTTTCAAATTTTTTCAAACAATTTCGTCGAACTTCTTTCTGTTTTTCTGTACAATATAAGCAGGAAAACGGGGGTGAACTTATGGAAAAGTATTTCTTATACGATGAACATCTAGGAATTGAAATTCCGCATTTACAAGAAGACTGGGAAGAAATCCCCGAAAAAATGCAACATGCTATTTTACTAAAATGGGAACAAGTTCGCGGGAAAATTCCTGATCGTATAAAAGAACTTGAGCACTATATTAATACAAAACAACATTATTTAAATAACGAAGAAGACTTCGAAGTTTCTTGTAAACTAAATTCAGAAATTGCCGATCTTGCTTCCATCATTAATGACCTTTGGCTTTGGTATCGACTCACTCAAAATGTATCTGAGGGGAAAGCACACCAATGAAAAAAGCATGCCCCTCAATTACTTTGGGTCATGCTTTTTTGTCATAACATGATTTACAATATATCTCTTGTGCTGTTTTTGCCAAACACACATCAAAAGGGCCAACTAATATACTTCTTTCTTTCGGCAACTTTACAAAAGCAACAAGCTCTTCTTCATATTGAATTTTTTTCTGACATGAAATACATATTAATTCTTTTCTTTTGAACATTCCTTTTAGCATACCTTCACTCTCCCCTTCATCTATCTATATTAATATACTCTCATAATAGTTAAGACTTGTAAAAAAATGACACATTCCGAATCTAATGATTCATATACTATGTACAAAAGGAGGTCTACAGCTTATGCGTGCTTTCGTTATTATCGCTTTAACTTTTTTAAGTGTGATTAGTTGGGATGCGTTTTTTAAAGATAAAAGTGATGAAAAGAATACAACGGAATAAAACCCTTTTTTTCTTACTTATTGGACAAACCGTTACAAACTGTCCAATCCTCCGAAATAACTTAGGCTTTTCTACAAAAATATTTAAACATAACATTTTTTGTAGATTCCCTCCGTTTATTGTCGGTTTCCATCCGCATACATTTTTTAAAAGTATGATATAATAGTATAAATCTTGAAGGAAGGGATTTTGATATCATGATCGCTCGAAGGAGCATGTGGCATCGTATTGACGAATCATACACGTAGCGTATTTTTCAGCTCAGATACTTTAGTCTAGCGAAAAAAATACGAGAGTGGGGAAATTATGATTGCCCGAAGGATAATTTGGCAAAAAAAAGACTCTTCTTACACATAGCGTTTTGTTTAGGACTTAATTGTTACTAACTAAACAAAACAAAGAAGAGCAGGATTGCTAAATGACGAATCCTACTCCACGTTTTGTTTAGTCGTTTTAAGACTTAAACTAAAACGAAGGTAGGGAGAATTGATGGACGAGAGGATTATTCGTTATTTCTTCAGCGACATATAGCGTAGTTAGTTTTTTCGTAAACTAACTGAAAGCTACATGTGAGCTCGTAGTTAGTTTACAACACAAAAAGGACTACTAACTACGGAAAGAAGGAATAACGATGAGGAACATCCAAAGTCGGCAAATTATTAAAGAAATTTTTATGGTTTTAATCGGTTCATTTATTTTAGCAGCAGCGCTATATCACATTCACTTCCAAAACCACTTAACAGAAGGTGGCTTTGTAGGAATTGCACTATTCATTCAAAACTTTTATGATATTTCACCATCTATTTCAACTGTATTAATGGATATCCCAATTATTTTACTGTGCGCTTCATTTTTAGGTAGAAAAATGGTTGGTTATTCATTCCTAGGTTCAATTTCATTCGGAGTATTTTATTCCTTTATGGAAAATTATTCTCCATTTACGGTAGATTTATCAAATAACTTATTTATAGCTGCAGTAGTTGGCGGTGCGTTAGCTGGTATTGGACTCGGTTTTATATTGCGATTTGGCGGTGCAACCGGTGGAGACGATATTTTAACAATTGTATTAAGTAAACGAACTCGTTTTACAATTGGGCAAATTTTCTTCGTCTTTGACGCGATTGTTCTTGCGCTTTCATTATATTATTTAAATTGGACAGAAATTGCTTTTACTATTCTTTCGATTGCCGTACAGGCAAAAACATTGGATTTAATTTATTATCCAAAAACAGAAAAAACAGCAGAAAAACAGCCAGTATCTGTTCCAATGTCCAAAAAACATGCAACAAATTAAAAAAGCGAAAGGCTTCGGCCTCTCGCTTTTTTTATGCTCTTTTTTCTTTCTCGACTATATGGCGCACTTGATAAAATCTATTTGCAAATTCAGTAACGTTTCTTGTTAAACGATAATTCACTGTAGATCCAATTGCCATTCCAATTACCGGTATACCTTGGAATAATTTACGACGAAGAGCATAAATCGAAAATGTCTTCAAAATTTGTTTTAACACAACCTCAGTAGAAGCTGTTTGTAGCACTGCTTCGTCTCCTTCGTAAAAGAACGAATCTTCCTGCTCCAGCTCTTGCAATAAATTGTACCATGCGTATTGTTGAAGTCTTCCTGGTAGTAATGACGCATGAAACACCTTTAACGCAAGCATCATTTCATACGGCTTGTTCACATCATGTCCAAATGATGTTGCAATAAGTTGGACTGCCTTCACATTTAACGCGATCATAACCGGAAAATCCGCCGTTAATAATAATAAACCTCCAGCACCTGTTGCCCCGCCTTGTACAAATGAATATAGACGATGACGTGCTGTTTGCTGCTCTGCTATGTATGTTAATTGATCAATAGATAATGCTTTCAAATCTTCAAGCTGTTCAATCGATTCATCAAATAATCTTGATGTTCCTAAAATCCGATTACGTGCATCTAACTGTGCTTGTGAACTTTGAATAAATGCATGCAAATGAAAGAGCCATCCATCTGCTTTCGTGAAGAATTCTTTTCGCTTTTTCTCAGGTAATTTCGCAACTGTAGTATGTAACCATTTATCAAACACTTTTTGAAAATCGGTCGCTTCTTGCTCAACTAATTGCGCTTCCCATTCTTTTATATTGTCTAAAATGGCTTGTTCTCGCTTCGATCGCATCGTAACAACCACCTCGTTCGATTTTTTTCTATTGTAACATATTTCTGCTTATTCTTTGCAAATATGCTTGTCTATCTTTATTCACATACCATTTTTGAATGGCATAAAATATTAACAAAAAGGATGAGATAAATCACATGAATCTATCCGATATAAAAAAAGAATATAATGCGGTATTCAGCTTAGGACAAAACTGCTGGCCTGCTTGGGCATTATATCAATTAGAATTATCACCATTTTTTGGCGTTATTGATTTTATGCTAAGCCCCTCATTAGAAAAAGTGAATGTATTATTACAAAATCGATTTGACCGCTTTTTAAATTTCGAAAATTTATCCTTCATCTCATTTTGGGATGATGATGCAAAATTAAGATTAAGGGACAACCTTTATGAAATTGACTCCTGTCATGACTTTAAAACAGATGTAAACACACCAACTTCTTGGCCTTCTTATACAGAAATTAAGTTAAACTATGAACATCGTATTAATCGTTTTCTAGCTACAATTGAAACGGCAGAATCCATATTATTTACTCGAACTGGAGGAACATATGAAGAAGCATGTTCCCTAGAACAAATTTTATCTCAAATCGTTACACATACATTCTCTGTCCTGTTACTAATTCCTGCCGATATACCAACTATCACCCAAGAAGATTGGGGATTACAACGTGTTTGCGTTATGAAATGTCCTATTATGGATGTATACCAATACAATGAAGCATTTTGGAAAAACTTATTTGATGGAATTACGATTAGACCACATTCTTAAATACATGACACCTTTACTACAAAACACATTATAATCTTCCTTATACAAAAAAATAAGGAGTGATTGTATATGTATCCACGTGCAAAGGCTTTTGGCATTGCTATACATCACGGGCGTCTTCTCGTACAAGAATATCATTCAGCCGATGAAACATTTTACCGACCTCTTGGTGGTTCAATTGAACTTGGTGAACAATCAGCACATACCGTTATTCGTGAATTTAGGGAAGAGCTTCATACAGAAGTGGAAATCACCAATTATTTAGGTTGTTTAGAAAATGTCTTTCATCTAGATGGAGACATTGGTCATGAAATTATTCAACTATATTCTTTGCGTTTATTAGACACGTCACTATATGAAATGAAAATATTAAATATACAAGATGAGGAAACAGTAACATATGCGAAATGGATTCCTATTACGGCATTCATTCAGAAAGAAAAAATATTATATCCGGATGGAGTTTTAAAATACATCCAAAAGAAAAAAGACGAAATCCTATAGGATTTCGTCTTTTTTTTCATATATTAACCAATATCTCCAAGACGTAGTACGTCACGAGCAATCATAACTTCTTCGTCAGTTGGAATTACGATAATTTTTACTGGAGAGTGTGGGAAGCTGATGAATGCTTCTTCACCGAATACGTTATTACGTTTTGCATCGAAGTATACGCCCATGTACTCAAGGCCTTCTAATACGCGCTCACGAATAATCGCACTGTTTTCACCTACACCAGCTGTGAAGATGATTGCGTCTACACCTTTCATACGAGCAGTGTAAGAACCGATGTATTTGTGGATACGGCTTACGAATACATCAAGTGCTACTTTCGCACGGTGGTCGCCTTCTTCTTCTTTCGCAATGATGTCACGTAGGTCACTAGAGTAACCAGTAAGACCTAACATACCACTCTTCTTGTTTAATACGTTAACTACTTCTTCTACTGTTTGGCCTGTTTTTTCCATGATGTATGGAATTAACGCAGGGTCAAGGTTACCAGAACGTGTACCCATTGTTACACCAGCAAGTGGAGTGAAGCCCATAGAAGTATCAATAGATTTACCGCCTTCTACTGCTGCGATACTTGCACCGTTACCTAAGTGACAAGAAAGTAAGCTTAAGCTTTCAATTGGACGACCTAATAATTCAGCCGCACGCTCAGTTACATATTTATGAGAAGTTCCGTGGAAACCGTATTTACGGATGCCGAATTTTTCATAGTACTCATATGGTAAGCTGTATAGGAATGCAGATTCCGGCATTGTTTGGTGGAATGCTGTATCGAATACTGCTACTGCTGGTACGTTTGGTAATACTTCTTGGAATGCTTTAATACCAACAACGTTTGCTGGGTTATGAAGTGGTGCTAAATCGCTTAATTCTTCGATATCAGCTAATACTTCATCAGTAATTAAAACAGAGTCAGCAAATTTTTCGCCGCCGTGAACAACACGGTGACCGATACCGCCAATCTCATCTAGAGATTTAACGATTCCGTTTTCAGTTAATTTTTTTAGAAGCATATTAACTGCTACTGCGTGATCTGGAATGTTTGTAATTTCTTTTTGTTTTTCGCCATCTACAGTAATAGTGAAGATACTATCTTCTAAACCGATACGTTCTACTAAACCTTTTGTTAATACTGTTTCACTTGGCATTTCAAATAATTGGAATTTTAAGGAAGAGCTTCCTGCGTTAATCGCGATGATTTTTGACATCTAGTCTTTCGCCCCTTTTTCTCTTGGTAGTTGTGTGGATGTTTCCACAAACCGCTCGATTTTATCTGATCAAATTCACTAAATATGAAAACGTTTCATCATTAGCAAATTTTATACTCACGATTTTAATTTAAACATCGTCCGACATATATTTCAAGTGAAAAAATTGTAACACCAAGAAAAAATATATATTACAGATTTCAAAAAAATTCAGTTAAATCTTGTATATATTTAAAAATATGACATATTATATAAAACTGTACTACATGAATCACTAATGCTGTTACATATACCTAGCTTTATTTATGTGTTGCAAACCAAGTATTTAATTGATCCATAATGTCTTCCATCGCCTTCATGTTAGAGAATTTAGGCAACTCCACTAATAACGCCTGTTTTGGCATTGTTACATTAGCGCCTTTCTTTTGGAGAACAAATATACTTTTTGCATTTTTCTCGTTTTTAAACATGGAAACAGGAAGCTGTAATAACCCTTGAATAAAGCATGTTTCTTTAATAAATGCATGTAATTTTGGTGCCTGGTCACTTTCAAAAATGAAGTTTGGTACTAAGAAGAATAAGTACCCGCCCTCTTTCGTATGTTTCACACTTTGTTCAATAAATAAGTGATGGGCATATGACATTCCTTCATCTGCTTTTAATTTATATTCACTTGCACCGATTTCGTTTGGATAATAACCAACTGGCAAGTCTGAAACGACTGCATCAACTGGATCGATATAAAGTGGTGCTAGTCCATCTTGATGGAAGAATTCGATTGCATGCTTTTGTAAATTTGCATTTACTAAAGCAAGTTTAATTAGCACTTCATCCACTTCTACACCAAATCCACTCATTGTTAGTCCTTCTTTAGCGCTATTAAACACTGTAGTCATTAAGTTACCTGTTCCAATTGCAGGATCTAAAACTGTAATTTCATTTTGACCTTGCATAAATTTATGGAATAAGTAACTCATGAACATCCCAACTGCATCAGGTGTCATTTCGTGATTCGCTTGTACGCCTTCTTTCATTCCTTTTAAGATGGCTAACTGAAATGCTTTACGAATTTCTTCACCTTTATATGTTTCTTCATTAAACGTACTATATTCACGATTCAGCCTTTCAATTGCTGATTCGGATAATTCCTCTTGTAAAATCGCTCCCTCAAACAAGTTATCACCTGTTTCTACAAGCGCCTCTAAATATGTTACATCTAATTCTTTACGTAAAACTACCGCAGAAGAATCAAAAATAGAAAATAATGTTTCTACTGTCTGACTCACGTACATTCCTCCTTCTCTCTTTTACACATAACTTATATCATACCACAAAGTGATTTTTTCCAAAAAGAAAAAGCGACCTCCTGTAAAGAGCTCCCCTTTAGTTATATATGATATAACGTTTTTTCTCATATATCGATGCCGTTACAGAGCAATATATGAGAAAAAACGACCTCTTTATAAGAGGTCATTTTCTTCACATTACTTCGCAGATTTAGCTGCTTCTAATGCTGCTTCATAGTTTGGATGGCTTGTACCTTCGCTTACGTATTCTACGTAAACTACTTTGTCATTGCTATCTACTACGAATACTGCACGAGCAAGTAAACGAAGTTCTTTCATTACTAAGCCGTAAGCTTCACCGAATGAAAGGTCGCGGTGGTCAGAAAGTGTTACAACATTTTCTAAACCGTTTGCTGCACACCAGCGTTTTTGAGCGAATGGTAAATCAGCGCTAATTGTTAATACTTTCGCGTTTTCAATACCTGCTGCATCTTGGTTAAAACGACGTGTTTGTGCATCACACACACCTGTGTCGATTGAAGGTACAACACTAATTAATTTCACTTCGCCTTTGTATGTTTCTAAACTTACTGGAGATAAGTCGTTTGCTAATACTTGGAAGTTTGGCGCTTGATCGCCAACTTTAACTTCTGTTCCAACTAAAGTCATTGGATTACCTTTAAAAGTTACGTTTGCCACTTGAAAATCCTCCCTTATTTAAACAAAATATGTACAATGTAAATGATAGTTTGTCCCTATCGATAATGCAAATAAAATCGCTTTATTTACAAAAAAATTAAAGAAGCTAACCTATTGATTAGCTTCTTTATTCGTTAAATTTGAAATTCAGGATCATCTTCTTTTCGTTTATCCATCATTTCTTTCACTTTATCAACAGCTTGTGGCGCTAATTCAATTATTTTATCAATGACATGTGTTTGTTTATCTAAGTGCAATACTTTCACACCATCTCCATTTATAACAAGAAAAGCAACAGGATTAATAGAAACTCCTCCACCACTTCCCCCGCCAAATGGATGGCGGCCTGAATGTTCTACTTTACCAAATTCACTTCCACCAGCAGCAAATCCGAAACTTACTTTCGAAACAGTAAGAATTACACTTCCATCTGCCGCTTTAATTGGGTCACCAACAATTGTATTTACATCAGTCATTTGTTTTAAATGCTGCATTGCTGTTGTCATTAAACCTTGAATTGGATGTTCCATTCTATATCCCCCCTATGCTTGAACAGATTTTTCTGTCATACCAGATCTTTGCTTCCTCATAAATATGAGCAATTTCACCGCTGTTTTTATAGTGCGGAATATACGAAAAGATGCTGTTAACTCACATCTTGATGCAAATCCTTTTCCTTGAAAAACTGGGGTAATTTCAAATTCTGGTACGTCGACAATATGCATATATTGTCCGACAACTCCAGCAGCCATACCTTTTGTCCCCCATGCATATCCAGTGACAATTCCAGTACTAGCTGCGTCGCCTGCTCCAATTTGTGTATGCCATTTCCAACCATTGATTTTCACTCGTTTGAGAAAATCTTTAACAATAGTATGAACTTCTTGAAGCTTTTTTATCAGTTCACCAATGCTGTCAAGTTGCGCCATAATTTTATTATCGAGTCCGCCGTCCTCTTCAGCTTTTTCGATTTTCTGTCCTGTCTTTTTCTGCTGTTTTTCAATTCTTTCCAACACATCAAATGTATATCGAATCATCCATATTTTCACTTGAAGCAAACATTTCTTTTCCATTTCTGAATATAAAAATGTCACCTTAAGCTTTATTTTTGACAATAGTATAAACAAAATAAAAAGAAGAAGAATTATTATTCCAATTACGAGCCACTTCATACGTATCATCCTTTCACTCCGTACCCATTATCGACAACTTTATTCATCATTAAACAGAGTTCTATAAGATTGAATATAAAAATTTTTCTAAAAATAAAAAGGTATTTTGACATTTTATATCGAAATATATTATTTGAACATATCATCAGGGAACGGACTCTAATGATATGTAGCACGAAAAACAGAAAATTTAACTGCAGTGGAGGGATACATAATGGCAGATCGTCGCAATTTATTTTTCTTTTATGGTGATGACAAAGCAACGCTCGTTGAAAAAATGAAACCAATCTATCGTATTTTAGAAGAGAATGGATTTACCATATTAGATCATCCAAAAAATGCAAACGCTATCGTCAGTGTTGGAGATGATGCAACCTTCTTACAAGCCGTTCGTAAAACTGGTTTTAGGGAAGATTGCTTATACGCAGGGATTTCTACGAAAGATGAAACTTCGTTCTACTGCGATTTCCATATTGATCACGTTGATACAGCCCTTCAAGAAATTACAAAAAATGAAATTGAAGTGCGTAAATATCCAACAATTCAGGTAGATGTAGATCACAGTACATCTTTCCATTGTTTAAATGAGTTCTCATTACGTTCTAGTATTATAAAAACATTCGTTGTAGATGTTCACGTTGATGATTTATATTTCGAAACATTTAGAGGTGACGGTTTAGTAGTTTCTACCCCAACAGGAAGTACTGCTTACAATAAATCATTGCATGGCGCAGTTGTTGACCCACTTATTCCATGTTTCCAAGTAAGCGAACTAGCATCTTTAAACAACAACACTTACCGTACGCTCGGTTCACCTTTCATTTTAAATCACGAACGTACATTAACTTTAAAACTAAGACCAGACGGTAACGATTATCCTGTTATCGGCATGGATAACGAAGCGCTTAGTATTAAACAAGTGGAAAAAGCTGTTGTACGCTTAAGCGATAAACAAATTAAAACAGTTAAATTAAAAAACAACTCTTTCTGGGAAAAAGTACAGAGAACGTTTTTATAGGATTAAAATAACCGCAGAATTATGGAATTCCATAATTCTGCGGTTATTTATTTACCCCGATTGGCGCGGACAATAATCTCTTACTATCCGGCCGTTATTCTTGTCAGTTTTTGTCGGTAAGTCGATATATTCCGATAATCGCTCATATATTTTTACGCATCTTTTCTATAGACAACTTGGCCATCTATTACGGTCATTTCTACTTCTACTTCTTTTATTTCTTCTGCCTCAATTTCAAACATATTGCGGTCTAATATTGTAAAGTCTGCTTCATATCCTTTTGTAATTTGCCCTCGCTTCGCTTCTTTTCCAATTGCATAGGCACTTCCTGTTGTAAATAAAGAAACAGCCTCATATACCGTTAATCTTTCCTCAGGCATATAGCATACACCGTCAATAAAACTTCTACGTGTAACAGCGCTATATATGCCTAAAAACGGATTCACTTGTTCAATAGGAGCATCTGAACCACCGTTGCAGTGTAATCCTGCTTCCAGTAACGTCTTCCAAGCGTACGCATAACGAAGACGGCGCTCTCCTAGTTTTTCAATGACTGACGGAAAATCTGATGAAAGGAAGACTGGCTGTATATCTATAATGGCTTGCAAGTTTTTCATTCTTTCAATTAACTCCTCACGAGCAAGCTGACAATGAATAATGCGATCACGTAACCCTTTTGCTGGTGGATATAATTCGAGTGCATCAATGACATATTCAAGCGATAAGTCACCGATAGTATGAATCGCAACTGGCATATGTAAATCTCGTGCTTTCTTCACTAATTCTGCAAGTTCTTCACGTGAGAAAATCGCAACCCCATTCGTTTCCTTCGCATCTTCATACGGTTCACTTAATAATGCTGTTCTTCCGCCAAAAGAACCGTCAGAGAAAATTTTCATTGCCCCAAATTCAATATAATGTTCATTTTCATATTCTTTTCGTTCATGTGCTACTTCATGGTGAACGAGCAAATGGGCTTTAAATGGCATTTCTTTTATAACATGAGAAAACGCATTATATGTTTTTCTAAAACCACCATAATAATTTAAATCTTCCGTATGCCCGCCAACGAGTCCGTATTTCCAGCAATCTTTAATCGCTGTTTGCAGAGCTCTTTGTAAATAAGCTTCATCAATTTCTGGCTGAACATGTTTAATTAATTCTTGCCCTTGTTCATATAAAAGTCCTGTTAACTTATTTGATGAATCCCTGCCAATTTTCCCGCCTTTTGGATCTTCTGTCGCTTCTGTTATATTCACTTCTTGCAGTATGTATGAATTCACCCATGTAACGTGACGACAAACTCTCTTTAATAAAATAGGATGGTCTTTCGAAATTTCATCTAAATCACGCGCGTGAACATCTTTCGTATCTGTAAAGTTATTTTCATTCCATCCTTCTCCAATAATCCAAGAGCCCTTTGGAGCTTCTTCCACTCGCTTCTGAACAAGAGCCAGTACTTCGCTATAAGATGTACAATTTGATAAATCTAGACGGAGTAATCTCTCTCCATGCCCAATAAGATGCATATGGCTATCAACGAGACCTGGGATCATTGTTTTTCCTTTTAGGTCATGTAACTTTACGTTTGAATATCTGCTTTCTAATTCTCCCTTATTACCAGCATCAACAATTATGCCGTTTTCAACGTAAACAGCGTCCACTTTTTCATTTTCTTCTCTCATTGTGTAAATGGTGCCGCCATACCAAATTTCTCCCATATATCCCATCTCCTTTATTTTTTATTGTATAAAAAAAGCACCATTTCAAAACATGGTGCTTTTCTAAAAATTACTTTTGTTCAGTAGTAGACGTTGTAACTTGCCATTCAATATTAAATTTATCTTTTACTTGTCCGTATGCTGGGCTCCAGAATGTTTCTTGAAGTGGCATGATAACTTCTCCACCTTCTTGTAACTTATCGAATACTTCTTTTGCTTTTTCTGCATTACTAATTTGAATTGCGATTGTTACTTGAGATCCGATTGCATGTCCTTGACCTGGGAATGTATCAGAAATCATAAGATCCGTATTACCAACTTTTAAAGTAGCGTGTAAAACACGCTCTTTCGCTTCAGCTGGAATCGGGTATTCTGGATTTTCAGGCATGTCACCAAAAGTTTGCATGACTTCTACTTTTGCATCTAAAGCCTCTTTATAAAACTGTACAGCTTCTTGCCCACTACCATCTAAAACTAAGTACGGATTAATCCCTAAAATCATACGGACACCTCTTTTTTAAGTTTATAAAATCGAACTTGTGTTCGTTTTTATATTATCATTGTTTTGCATTTCATTCAACTATTTACTTCACTGTTTTCAAAATTATTTTGACGGAATCTCCATCTCTTGTTTTCTAAGTTCAATACGGCGAATTTTTCCAGAAATCGTTTTTGGTAGTTCATCTACAAATTCAATTTTGCGAGGGTATTTATATGGTGCGGTGAGTTCTTTGACGTGTTGTTGGAGTGTTGGAATTAATGTTTCTTCGTTCTTTTCTATATTCTCTCTTAATACGATAAATGCCTTCACGACACTTCCACGAATTTCATCAGGACTTGCGACAACTGCACATTCTCTTACGTAAGGATGTTTTACAAGTGCATCCTCTACTTCAAACGGCCCGATTGTATAACCAGAGCTAATAATGATATCATCACCGCGCCCTTCAAACCAGAAGTAGCCGTCTTCATCTTTCTTCGCTTTATCACCTGTAATATAATAATCACCGCGGAATTGCATCGCTGTACGTTCATCGTCTTTGTAATATTGTTTAAAGAGGGCCGGCGTTTCAATGTGAACTGCAATATCACCAACTTCGCCTACTTTAACTGGAGTACCTTCCTCATTTACGATATCGACGTGGTTACCTGGCGTTGGTTTCCCCATTGAACCTGGTCTAATATCCATCCCTTTCATTACACCAACAAGTAATGTATTTTCCGTTTGCCCATAGCCGTCTCTCACTGTAATATGAAAGTGCTTTTGGAACGTTCCAATGACTTCTCTATTTAACGGCTCACCTGCTGATACAGCGCTATGTAATGCCTCTAAATTGTACTGGCTTAAATCTTCTACCTTTGCCATTAATCTATACTCAGTCGGTGTACAACAAAGTACATTTACCTTATTATCGTCTAATAAGTTCAGGTACGTTTTCGGTTCAAACTTACCGTGATATACAAACCCTGTTGCCCCTGATCCTAGCGTTGCTAAAAACGGGCTCCAAATCCACTTTTGCCAGCCTGGACTAGCTGTTGCCCATACAATATCATTCTCTTCAATTCCGAGCCAATTTGGAGCGCTCGTACGTAAATGAGCGTATGCCCACGCATGTGTATGAACGACACCTTTTGGATTTCCTGTCGTTCCTGACGTGTAAGATAAAAAGACCATATCTTCTTTATCTGTCTTCGCCATTTCTAACCTGTCACTCTCTGTTTCTAACGCTGTTTTTAAATTAATCCATCCATCTACTGACTGCTCGCTCAGGACAAATTTTCGAAGAGATTCCATCGCTTCTATATCATCAAACTGCCTAATATACGGCTCATAGCTTACTATCGCTTTTACTTCTCCATGTCCAATTCGATATTCTATATCTTTTTTACGTAACATTTCCGAGCTTGGAATTACGACAAATCCTGCTTTAATAGCAGCAATATACGTCATGTACGCTTCAATTAAACGCGGCATCATAATAAGAAGCTTGTCCCCTTTTTGCAAACCACTTTTTATAAAAGCGTTTCCAATTTTATTCGCACCTTGCATTAATTCAGCGTATGTAACTTCCCTTCGATTCCCTTTATCATCTTGCCAAATTAAAGCTAATTTCCCTTTATCACCCGTATATTTCTCTATTTCAGAAACTAAATTATAAGACGGTGGCGCCAACAATTCTTCTCGCTTCATAAAATATCCTCCCTTTTCTTTATGCCTCCTTTATATAATAAAGAATTTTCTGTTAATTTTGAACCCTCTTCTTTTGACAAATTTTTCAGTTCTGTCGAATTACTAAATGAAATTACATCAACTTACCGACAAATGGCAACACAAAAAAGAAAGAGCGGGAGAACCCGCTCTTTCTAAGCCATCATATGGGATTATTTTTGGTAACCGCCTAATTGTTGCTCAGCTAGTGAAACTAGACGTTTAGTGATTTCACCACCAACAGAACCGTTAGCGCGAGCTGTTGCATCAGCTCCAAGTTGAACACCAAACTCTTGAGCGATTTCGTATTTCATTTGGTCTAATGCTGATTCAGCACCAGGAACCGCTAATTTATTTGTGCTACGTGACATGTTATATCACCTCCTTGTGAGTATAGAGTGTGATAAATAACATGACTTCATACACGTTTTAGATATGGTAATTTATGGTTTAGAAAAGTTCTTCAAATTTTTCTTCTTCCGCCACTACTTCTATCGTTTGTAATACCATTGTTTCTTTGTTCGCTACAGCTTCATCGATTAATGGTGTGAAATCGTATTTCGCTTCAAAACGATTTGCTTTTTCACGTTTCGGCTTCGTCGCTGGGCTTGCTGGTGTAAATACAGTACAGCAATCTTCATATGGACGAATTGAAATATCATACGTGCCGATTTCTTCAGCGATTTTAATAATCTCTAATTTATCCATCGTAATAAGCGGACGAATAACTGGGTAGTTTGTTACTTCGTTAATCGTATGCATACTATCTAACGTTTGGCTTGCTACTTGCCCAAGACTTTCACCAGTCGTAATTGCAAGTGCGTTACGCTCCTCAGCAATACGTTCTGTAATACGCATCATCATACGGCGCATAACCGTCATTGAATAGCTAGATGGGATTTCTTTATTAATCGTTTTTTGCACTTCTGTAAACGGAACAAGGTGAAGCGTTACTCGTTTACAATACTTCGTTAACTCTTGCGCTAAATCGATTACTTTTTGTTTTGCACGCTCACTTGTGAAAGGTGGACTATGGAAGTGAACTGCTTCCACAGATACGCCGCGTTTCATCGTTAAGTAAGCTGCTACTGGGCTATCAATACCACCAGAAAGAAGTACCATTACTTTTCCGCCAACGCCAACTGGTAAACCGCCAGCTCCCATACGCTCATCACACATAATGTAGCTATAACCACTGCGAATTTCTACACGTACATTTACATCTGGATTATGAACATCTACAGTAATATCTTCTGTATTTTCTAGAATGTGTCCACCAATCTCAGGTAATAATTCCATCGTTCTCATTGGGAAATGCTTATAAGAACGGTGTACAGTAATTTTAAATGTTTTCACATCGCCTTTTACTTGTAAGAAAGCTGCTAATGCACCTTCTTTAATGTCTTCTAATTCTGATGGTACTTTCATCGCTAAGTTAAATTTATGAATGCCAAATACATCTTTCAATCTTTCAGATACCGCTTCATGATCTTCGCCATTTAACTGGATGTACATACGGTCATGTGTTGCATCGATTTTAATATTTGGGAATTTTTTCAGTTTGAACTTCACGTTATCTTTTAATGTGCTTACAAATTTAGAACGGTTCTTACCTTTTGTCGTCATTTCTCCATAACGCACTAAAATATATTCATATTTCAACATAATTTCTTTACCTCATCACTTCATATAATTTTGGCATCGTCTCTTTTACAATACCTTCAAATTGTTTTACTTCTTCCATTGTGTTTTCTGGTGCCAAACTAATACGAATAGCGCTTGCAGCTGCTGCATGCGGCACTCCCATTGACACTAACACTCTACTCACTTCATTTGCTTTTGAAGAACAAGCAGATTTCGTTGACACATATACACCGTGTTCTTCTAAAGCATGAACGACTACTTCTGGTTTTAAACCAACAAATGATACATTTAAAATGTGCGGTGCTGCATATGCAAGCGACGTGTTAATCGTTACATCTTCCATCTCTTTAAAGAAACGAACAAGCTCTGCTTGTAAACTTTGCAAATGAGCTACCTTTTCTTTCACTTGTTCCATTGTCATGCGAAGTGCTTTCACCATCGCTACAATGCCAGGTAAATTCTCTGTACCAGAGCGATACTTAAGCTCTTGTTGACCACCTGATAAAATCGGATCTAATCTTACGCCATCGCGTACATAAAGAAGACCTGTTCCTTTTACACTGTGGAATTTATGTCCAGATATTGAGCAAAGATCAATATGAGAAGCATATAAATCAAGCGGTACTTTTCCTATCCCTTGTACATGATCTACATGGAATCTTATTTTCGGATGATTCGATAATAACGTTCCAATTTCAGCAACGGGTTGAATTGCTCCGGTTTCGTTGTTCACATGAATAATTGACACAAGAATCGTATCTTCACGAAGCGCTCGTTTCACATCTTCTACCGATACAACACCATGCTCGTTAACCGGTAAATATGTTACATCAAACCCGAGTTCTTCTAATTGCTTATATGCTTCAAACACAGACGCGTGTTCAATATTTGTTGTAATGATATGTTTGCCACGCGAACGATTCCTCATCGCTATCCCTTTAATCGCAAGGTTATTTCCTTCCGTTCCACCTGATGTAAAAATAATTTCAGAAGGTTTAACACGAAGAAGCTGCGCTGCAATCGTTCTTGATTGTGTTAATAGACGCTCTGCCTCTCCTCCAAGCGAATGAATAGAAGAAGGATTACCAAAATATTTCCCAGCAACCGTCACGTACGATTGAAGAGCTTCTGGATATGGCTTCGTCGTCGCACTATTATCAAAATAGATCATCGTTCTTCCCCTTTCAGCGCTATCACATCGTATAATCATATCATAAATACGTGTCATTACGCTAAGACTACGCAAAGGTTCCGTTTTATCTCGATTGGTGAAGGCTAATAATTGGCGAGGATGCCCTCCTCCCATTACAGTTTCACTTTATCCCGCGTTAACGGGCAATAAGACTCTCACCTCAAAATCCAGTTAGAGCAAAGAAGTTAGATGGGAGATTAACTGCCCGTAAATGTCCGATTGGTGAAGGCTAGTAATCAGTGGGGATGAATCCTCCCACCGATTACAGTTTCACTTTATTTTGAAACGAATAACCTTGCTGTATTCCGCTATTCATTATAGCAACATCGTCTGCAAAATTACATAAAAAAACAAACCCTTTTATGAAAGGGTTTGTTCATTGTCTACATATTCAGCTATTTTTTGAACAACGCCAGGTTCAAGTTGCTCTAATACTGAAGCCGCTTGTTCTAAAGCTGCATCGTATTGGTATTCACGGAATAATTTCTCAGCATAATTTAAACTTTCTGCTAGGTTTTCATCATGACTACGGTAACGGTTACCGTACTGAATTAATTTTTCCACTAAATACGCTTGTCCAATTAACTCTTCTGTCATTTCAGCCACACCGTTCACAGTTGTATATGCTTCTTCTAAACTGCTATTTACAGCGTTCATATTTAACGGCTTCACTTCTAATTGTTCATATACAGCTTGCATTGCCATTTGCCCTCTTTTTAAATCTTCCATAATACTCTCTGGAAGACCTGGCAAATTCGACTTTTGCATAAAGCGTTTCGTTTCGAAAATAGTATTTCGCATTTCTTGTAACTTCTCACGTGCTTCAAATTCTTCTTTGCGCATCGTTTGCAGCATTTCTTTATATTCTGCATGAAGTACTTTTAACGTTTCACATTGCTCATAAACCTCTTCTAGTTCCTCGCGAATAATAGAGAAGGCAATATCTTGTTCTGCAACGCGTAATTGTAGCATTTCAAAACGTTTCGTTAAAATGTGCATTTGCTTTTCAATTACTTTTTGAGACTCAATGTCTTTATCTTGTAACTGATAGCTTTGTTTCACAAGTTGTGTTTCTGTTTTCGTTTCAATCGTTTCGATGCGCATTTCTTCTAAATCATCATAAACAGAAAGTGTTTTTTGCTCCACATAATGTCTCGCATGTACTTCTTGTTCCAGTTGATCGTAGAAGCCATCTAAACGTGTTTTTAAGTTTTCTACTTTTTCAGCCGCTTCTGTTATATGAAGCTCCTGTATATCCATTAAACATGTTTGTAGTTGTTTCGTCATATCACGAACTTCTTTAGGGACTTCCAAATAATCTAATACATAACCTTGTCTTACCATATCATTGTGTCCGTGTAATAAATCTTCCAGCTGAACTGGTAACGTCGCTTGACACTCTACCAATAAATCTGGAATTTGGTGAATAATGATTTCTAAATCTGCTAAACCTTCTTCCAAACTAATAACAATTTCTCTCGCTTTTAAATAGTCGCCATTGTTTGTCGCTTCTTCAAAGGTTTTAAATTTCTCAGATTCAGCGTCTAGCATCTCTTCGATTTTCTGCTCTGCTGCTCCATACATATGTCTATGAGCAAGAACACTCTTTTTCATACTACGATATGTATCACGTAACCCTTCAATTTCCGAGCTATTTTTCTCATGGCTTTCTAACAATTGCTGTAATTCATTTAAAATGTCCGTAATACGATTATCAGCGTCATC
The DNA here is from genome assembly GCF_009183805.1 of Bacillus sp. B2-WWTP-C-10-Post-4. Taxonomy (NCBI): domain Bacteria; kingdom Bacillati; phylum Bacillota; class Bacilli; order Caryophanales; family Bacillaceae; genus Bacillus; species Bacillus sp. B2-WWTP-C-10-Post-4. The sequence continues at coordinate 97,744 of NZ_WEII01000001.1, forward strand.
TAAACCACTTATGGATTCGTTCATCGCATGCTTTGCTTTTCGGAAGGAGAATTGCGAGGCGAATTTTCGCGCTTGCGCTAAATCTTTGTCAGCTTTCGGAAGGGTTGTTGATACAATTTCATCCCATTCTTCACGCCATTTACCAAACAGTTCTTCTGTTTGACCCGTCATGTTTAAATCTTTTACCCGTTTTAGTTCATCTGCCACAGGTTTATCTTTTATCTCTTGTTTCCACTGCTCCAGTGCTTCAATATCTTTATATGAACGATTTCTTATCACAAGCTCTATCATGAGCAGCACTAGAATAGAGCTTACTACAATGATAACGATCGTCAGGATAGAATCCATGCAAAAAAGCCTCCTAGTTATATCTCTTTTTTTGTCCGTTCCGTTTATGAAATGGAAGGCATTATGTATAAAAAGGGAATTCCCCTATATTTAACAACTAACAATGTACTAATCATACCATGTAATGGTTTGTTTTTGACCTAGTTTTTTTAAAAATTTCATGTTCCTTTCAATGTGATTGTAATCTTTCTCAATATTCCGCCTACGTCACTACCTATCCTCAAATGATTGTAATAACAAACAATCTTTCGTATGGGATACGAAATAAATTTTCCGCATGAGTGGTGGTTCAACAGAAATTACATGTACATTTCCTTGCCTTACAGACTGCTCTACTGCCCTTTCTGGAAGTAACGTGATACCAAGGCCAGCTTTTACCATTGCAAGCATCGGTTCTGCGTAAGATGTTTCCACAGCTATAGTTGGTTTTACACCTATTTCATGAAACATGTTCATAATCATTTTCCTTACATCACATATTTCTGGATATACAATTAATTTTTCATTGTGCAGCTCTTCTATTTGAATGACTATCTTCTCTTTGTACGGATGATTATTTGAAACGGCACAAACAATTTTCTCTTGTTGCACTTCTTTTATATACGTAGCACCTTCTACTACTGAATCGATGAACATCGCGTCAATCTCCCGCGCTTTAAATAACTCTCTTAATACTTCCGTATGTCCGATTTGCCATTCCACTTCGAACTCATCACCTAATATATCTTTACATTCTGATATGTAATACTCCGCTAAACTCGGTAGTATACCCATTGAAAACTTCCGGTTCTCTTGATACCCCCTCATTTCTGTTTTCACTTCATTTATTTGCTCCAAAATTGGTAACATTCTTTTTATAAATAACTCTCCTGCCTCCGTTAACTCTACTCCTTGCGCAGAACGTTTAAGTAAAGTAACTTCTAAATCCGCTTCTAACTTTTGAATTTGTTTACTAAGCGCTGGTTGAGATATATGTAAAATCTTACTTGCCTTTGATAAACTTCGCGTATGCTTCACTTCAATAAACGATCGTACTGCCTCCAAATCCATTGTACACACCTCTAACAAAAAGTTATAACCGTTATAAGAAATCGATATTTCCTCCTATAAACAATTACTCTTTATACTTATTTCATCAACTTACTATAACGAAATGTAAAGGGGAAAGATACTCTTGAACAAAAAACAAATGCTACTCGGATCCTTTCTATGCTTACTCGCCGTCACTGCCTGGGGATTTATGTTTCCTGTAATGGCAAATGCTCTGCAATTTATCGATCCATTCTTCTTCACAACGCTTCGCTATGGATCAGCAGCTATTATTTTTCTTATTTTGCTATTAATTACTGAAGGAAAGACTTCACTCCGCTTAGAAAAAAGAACACTTTCTCTATTCTTTTACGGGACAGTCGGTTTCGCGGGGTATGGTTTTCTCGTTTTCTACGGACAACAACTTGCCGGACCTTCCGGAGCAATCCATGCAGCTATGATTCAATCCCTTATGCCACTGATTGCCTTATCACTGCAATGGATAACGAAAAATCGCCGCCCACAAAACTATACATTCCTTTGTATGTTCGTTGCATTACTTGGTGTTATGCTTGTCATTTCAAAAGGAAATATTGAATTATTATTTGGAGCTGCAAGCCACTTATCGACAAATATATTGATGCTATGCGGCGTTACTTGCTGGGTCATTTATACAAACGGGGGTGCTCGTTTTCAATCTTGGTCACCACTTAGGTACACGACATTAACTTGTTTATTTGGCTCCATTTCACTCATCGTTATTGTTACTTTCTTAACGTACACAAATATAGTTACTATACCGTCACTGCGTACAGTTGTGAGCGTTCGTTTTGAGCTCTTTTATATGTCGATTATCGCAGGCGTTATCGCTGTATTTTGCTGGAATATGGGAAATCGCTATATTTCATCTATTAACGGCATATTATTTATGAATTTAGTTCCTATCCTTGCACTAATCGGTTCTATCTTTCGAGGTTATACAGTGGATAAAATTGAAATCGCTGGAGCTGCATTAACAATTATCGCGCTATTATGTAACAATTTATGGCAAAGAAAAGTAAACATAAAAATCCCCACCTCAGTTCGTTAGGTGGGGATTCTTCACATATGAACAGCTCTTGGCCATTCATGGTACATATTCGCTTTACATAATGCTTGTTCCATCCATTGCTCAATCTCTTTCGTATACATTTCTATGAAAAATGTCTCAGACGGGAAAGAATGGAGTACTTCTGATATATATTGTGGATATAAAAACGGCATACTTATCATACCTTTTAATTGCGTCATAAACATTGTAAATGATACTTTCTGAAATTCTTGTTTCATTTGTCCTTGTCTAATCATTTGTTCTATATAATATCTTTCTTTAGAAAAATAAACGGTCATCACTTCACGAATTAATGTCGTATCAAGCGAAAGCTCTCGGTAGAAGAAACGTGTTAGTTCTCTATTTTCAAATTGATATCGTAAAATCCCGCGCACCATTTGCACCATTACATCTTTAGCCGACAAATACTCTCTCTGTTCAAACGACATTTCAATCACATGAATATATCCTTCTAAAAAATCAGTAATAAGCTGTTCTAATAAACCTTGCTTCCCAGCAAAATAATATGAAATATTCGCTACATTCACATCCGCTCGCTTTGCAATGTCTCGCACTGACGTTCCATCATAACCTTTCGTATTAAACAACGATATTGCCGCATCAATTACTTTTTGTTTCGTCTGCTTCATGCGCTCACTTCCCTTCACTGAACAGCTATAGTTTAAATTTCTTGACTTTTAAGACAAATTCCTTTAATTTTCTATCGACAAAGTCATGTGAAATACATCGTATTTTGCTAATATTTTACACATCTCGATAAAAAAGGAGCTGTTTCCATGTTTACTAAAGAAAGTTATGCAGGATCTCGCGTGCAGCAATATGAGACAGTAATTAAACAACTGGATGCGTTATTAACTGGCGAATCAAACGTAGTCGCAAACTTATCAAATGCGTCCGCATTATTAAACCAATTTTTAGATCGCGTTAATTGGGTTGGCTTTTACGTAACAGAAGGAACTCAGCTTGTTCTTGGACCATTCCAAGGAATGCCTGCTTGCGTGCGCATTCCATTTGGACGAGGCGTTTGCGGCGTTGCAGCTGAAACGAAAACAACGCAGCTTGTAGCAGACGTTCACCAATTCCCAGGTCACATCGCTTGCGATAGTGCTTCTAATTCAGAAATCGTTGTACCGATTGTGAAAGAAGGAGCTGTCATTGGTGTACTTGACATTGATAGTCCTGAAAAGAATCGTTTCGATGAAGTAGATCAGCGCTATTTAGAAAAGTTTGTGGAAACACTCCTAAAACATATGTAAAAAGAAAAGAGCGAGTTATCGATTTAGTACGTCCTGTACAAAACCGATAGCTCACTCTTTTTTATTGATTAACAGTAGATATTTTCTTTAATGCCTGCTCTAAATCAGAAACGATATCCTCCCACGATTCTAAACCGACCGATAAGCGTATTAAATTATCAAAAATGCCCATTTCTTTTCTTAGTTCCGCTGGAATCGCAGCGTGCGTCATCGTTGCTGGATGCTGAATTAATGTTTCTGTATCTCCTAAACTCACCGCAATTGTAATAAAGTGAAGATCATTAATAAACGCTTGTGTCTCTTCTTTTCCGCCTTTTACTGAAAAAGAAATAACACCGCCCCCGTGTTTCATTTGACGAGATGCTAACTCTCCTTCTGGATACCAAACATCTTCTACCGCATCATGTTTTCTTAAGAACGATACAATTTTTTCTGCATTATCACAATGACGGTCCATTCTTACTGCTAACGTCTTTAACCCGCGTAATAATAACCACGCATCAAACGGCGCCATAATACCGCCGATATCTTTTCGCATCGGGCGAATCTTTTCAGCTAATGCTTTCGTTTTACAAATTGTTACACCCGCTACAACGTCACCGTGACCACCAATATATTTTGTCGCACTATGCACAACAGCGTCACAGCCAAGCTCAAGCGGTCTTTGTAAATAAGGTGAACAAAATGTATTATCAACAATAACAAGTAAACCTTTTCGCTTCGCAACCTGAATCACTTGTTTTAAATCAATTAATTTCATTGTCGGATTAATCGGTGTTTCAACGAAAATAAGCTTTGTATTTGGACGAATTTTATTTTCAATATCAACCTCTGTCTCCATATCACAAAACGAATGCGTAATCATAAATTTTTCTTCTAACACTTCTAAAAAACCGTACGTACACCCATATAATCCATTTGAACAAATAATATGATCTCCAGCCTTTAAAAACCCAATTAAAGTTGCTGAAATAGCTGCCATACCAGATCCGAAGGCAAGCGCCTCTTCTCCTCCTTCTAACACCGCCATACGTTCTTCAAATAATTTCACAGTTGGATTTCCAAGCCGTGAGTAAATATAAGATGGATCCACTCCCGCAAAACTCGCCTCTCCTTGCTGCGCAGTCTCAAATGTAAATGTAGAAGTTTGAAATAAAGGTGGTGTTAAACTTCCTTTATGTTCCTCAGGTATATAACCGTGGTGAATTAACGCTGTCTCCATATGCTTCTTTTTCATAAAAACATCCCCCTTATGTTTTTATTGCCGCATATTCATCCATAAAAATTTGATGAACGTTTTCCTTTATTTTATGTAAGCGTTTTATTTGTGTTTCTATCTCTTCTTCTATATTGTTTTAAATTCCTTCTTATATTAATTTCCAAAATTTTTATGCATAAAACAAAAACGTACTCGCTTGACGAAACTCTGGGTAAAAGATATAATAGCGTTTGTGTAAAATAAAAAGGCAGCCTTGTAATGTGAGTTTATCGTTTGTATTTTGTTCCTCTACGGAGGTGTATCTCGTAACTCCCTGCTGCTGGAGCGAAGGTACATGAAAACAAAATGCCCGTAAATATCGATTACGTCTGTTTTTATTTTACGTAAATAAAAACATTTTTAAAGGAGGAGTCAACTATGGCTCGTTATACAGGTCCAGCTTGGAAACTGTCTCGTCGTCTTGGAATCTCTCTAAGCGGCACAGGAAAAGAATTAGAAAAACGCCCTTACGCACCAGGTCCTCACGGTCCTAACCAACGTAAGAAACTTTCAGAATACGGTTTACAATTACAAGAGAAACAAAAACTTCGTCACATGTACGGCATGACTGAGCGTCAATTCCGTCGCACATTTGACCAAGCAGGTAAAATGCCTGGTAAGCACGGCGAAAACTTCATGATCCTTCTTGAAGCTCGTCTTGACAACTTAGTTTACCGTATGGGCTTAGCTCGCACTCGTCGTGCAGCTCGCCAATTAGTAAACCACGGTCACATCATGGTTGATGGCGCTCGCGTAGATATCCCATCTTACCGTGTAAAACCTGGTCAAACTATCAGCGTTCGCGAAAAATCTAACAGCCTTGTTGTTGTTAAAGAAGCGATCGAAGTTAACAACTTCGTACCAGAATACTTAACTTTCGATGCTGACAAATTAGAAGCTACTTACACTCGTCACGCTGAGCGTTCTGAGTTACCAGCTGAAATCAACGAAGCATTAATCGTAGAGTTCTACTCTCGTTAATCTCGGTACTCTGCAAAGAGTATTATTAAAAGCCTTAGGAACCTTGTTTATCAAGGAGCCTGGGCTTTTTTTATTTCATTTAATAATGCAAGATAAGGCATAAAAAAGAATGTAATTGGGGCTAGTTTGGGGTCACAATAAAAAAGGCTGGCGTGTGTATAGAAATGGATAAGTACACAAAATAGATGGTAAAAGGAGTTACTTGTTTTGAAAGAAAAATCCAACAAGATCCCTCTCCATGTACAAGACTTTCAAAAATTTAAATTGTTATTAGAAGAATTAGTGCAAGATGAAATAATGTTCATAGAAGGCCTTTCTAAGTATTCTTTAGATATTTCTTCTAAAAAATCTAAAGTCACCATTAACCTTAGAAGCGAATTTTTCCCCGATCCATACTTGGCGATTACTGCTATAAACATTACACCAAGTAATCAAGGTAAGGGAAGTATTGTTCTTGAATGGTTTAAAACATTCGCTAAAGAAAAAGGATTTGAACGATTAGTATTACAAGAAGTTATAACTGAAGAAGGTTACCACTTTGCATTAAAAAATGGTTTCTCAAAAAAACTTAATCCATTCGAGGAAATATTTAGAAAGCCCAATAGTACTGACGGAAATTATGAACTACATTTATAAAGATTAAAAAGTGAACGAATATTTTCGGTAGGCGTTCACTTTTTTACTTGGCTAATTATTTAATATATTCGGTTCTTTCCACGTTCAATCGCATATACATCTAATACATAATAAAGAGCACACCCGATTGAATGTGACTACATTAATTCTTCAATTAATTTATTTTCTTCTTCAATATATTTATCAATCAGAATCCATATTGACTTCATATTTTTATAAGATGCTCTCTCGAAATTTGATTTTTCTTCATCATTCGATGAATCTAAAAAAGAAGCCCACCAGGTAATATATTCATTACAGTTTATCCTTAAATCTTTTGTAAACTTATTTTTTCTATCTAAGTTAATCCAAATAAATATTTTATGATTTAACAATTCAAATTTTATTTTTTGCTTTTCTTTTTCATCAGTTTCCACACTACACCTTCTACCCAAATCAAGAACTTTTGTAATGTGTTCGAATAAATCATTTTGCATTCTTCTTTTCTCAGATAATTCTACAGCTATCCTACGATCTTTTTCTTTGTTTTCATTTAAGGTTCTAGCGTTATAAATTGATACAACTAATGTAGCTAATGAAAAAATTGATGTAATAATTAGTGCTATATTCACTTTGGTCCCTCCTTATGCTCTAAATCACCATTATTACATAAGGTTATTACGATGTACAAGGACTATGCATTATCACGATAATTTTCATGATATTTATGTAAATCCCCCTTTTATTTAAAATATTGGTGAATTTGTTTGAAGTTATATTAATACCCCTAAAAAAAGCGCAAAAAGAATCTACTTATAATTAAATTCCCCCCTCTTTTCAAAATAACGTAATAAAAATCAGATTATCTTCAAATACCAAATTTCTTTCATACGTCAAATATTAAATTCCAAACCTAGCCACTTCAAATGCTGATAATGGTAAAATATCCTATATAAATACAATTTATGATGGTGGTAAATTTTCTTTATTAGGAGAAGAGGAAAATGGCAGTAACAATGAAAGAAGCTTACTCGACAATTTTGAATGAAAAGGTTTCAGCGCAAGAAATAGATGAACCTGTAAATAAGCATTTAAAACAAGAATTAGAATGTGAAGTTTGTAGAATACCTGTGGCGCATCGCACAAGACATATGAGAAATGAAGTAGAAATTCCAGCGCTTTTTTACCGAAAAGGCGGCATAAACCACGAGGAATTCTGTTCATACAATACACTCGGTCAGATTAAAGTTATCGCACGTGATTCCGATGATGACATTTTAAAAAGTGTAGAGGATAAAACTTTTTTATTTCGCTTAAATATGATCCATGAGCCTTTAGAAGAATTGAAAAATCAAACTACAAAGCCAAAGAATGATCAAAACAAGGCACTGAATAAAAAAGATAGAACTTATCATTCTAGCGGGAGCTTAAACTCATACTTATCAACCATGAAAAAGATAATTGAGTTACGGAATATTCTAGAAAAACAAACCGAACTACACTCTATTATTGAAATTGAAATGCATGGAAAAAGAATAAAGTGGAGTGATTTTTATTATGAACCTGACCGTTATATACAATCGTGCAATTACGTCAAACAACTAAAATGGGAAAACAGACATCCCATTTGTATAGAAGGCATTGTAGACAGCGTGCGATATATAGAAATGTCAGGGAAATATGCTATAAACCTTCGTTGGGGAAAAAAAGGAATTAGTAGTAATGGTATAGAGCAAATTCCTTCACCCTCTATTTACTTCGATTCTGAAACACTTTCGCCAGAAGATATAAACCCCGGACAGCATATTGCTGTATGCGCAGTATGTACATATCGAATGACAGGCGGAAAAGTTAGACAATTTATGAATACAAATGCCCATTTATATCACAAAAACCAGCTTGTAATTTTATCTGATTAATAAAAGTTCAAACTATTTTTAATCCTACTATTTTTCATTTCCAACTTTCAAACTCACATTATATGCTATAGAAATGTGAGTTTATTTTTTTATGTCACCTGTCATTTTGAATATGGATAAGTTCGCTTTGAGGTATATTACTACCTCTAATAAACTCATTGCAATGTAACATTTACAGTTCTCTCCTTAAATTGGTATCATTTACTTATTAAAGGGGGGAGATTTTTGAGTTTAAATATGTATCTAGGGGAAGTACATACCCAAACACAAAGTATGAATGCTGTATGTACCGCTACCATTCAAGGTATGGAACAAGCTATTCAGTCGATTGATGCTTTTGCAATTGATACTGTTCTACAAGGACAAACATATAGCAGTGCAAAATCATTTTTTGTACAAACCTTTCGACCTTTGGCACAAGGAATCATTTATTTGTGTGAAGAATTAATTCGTCAGAATGATGCTTTTCCAAATCAATTTCAATCACAAGTCGCTTCTACAGATGTAATTGAACAAGAGATATTAGAACAAATTCGGGAAATTGACCGAATGATAGCAAGTACAGAAGCGCTCAACCAAACTATGCCGATCCCAGGTATGGACGCTATGGTAAATCTTTTTACTGTCATGAGGCAAAAACTGCAAGAAAAATTAGAACATCTCTATGAATTTAATTATACTTCTAGTAATAATTATGATACTGCACTCCAACTAGCCGCTAGCATTGCGACAGGTTTGGCGGAAGTTCAAAGTGGAAAAGGTTTTAGTCCTGCAAGTGGTACATTTAGTACGCAAGGGTTGAATATGGAGTGGACGGGTCCTATTCAAGCAATTACAGCAAGTAAAGCACAAATTGAAAAAGCAATTGCTTTACGAGAACAAGAAGCCAATAGACCATGGTATGAAAAAACAGCTATCAGTACTTGGGAATTTATGAAAGAATTTTTTCAAGGCGCTGGCAGCGCGGCTTTCGAAAGCGTTATTGGACTAGAATCACCTGATAATGATGAATTAGAAAGCAAGTTAACTTATCAAGCGGGAAGGTTCATGGGAAATGTTATAGCAGGAGCGGCTTCCATTATAGAAATTCTAGAAGGCCTTACCGTCATAGGCGGCTCTAATTTTTTAACTCTAGTCGCAACAGTAGGAACTGGTGGATTAGCATCACCAATTGCTATTACGTTTGATGCAGCTGCTACAACGGCTGGAGTTAGTCTTGTTGGACATGGTGTATTTGTTGGGCGTAATGCAATTCAAAATGGTAAGGATACTCTTCAAAAGTTCCACTCTTCTTCTAATGGGACTAGTGATAGAATAAAGGAGAAAGCCGATGCTAACAACCTTCAAAAATCCCAGTCTTCTAGCGAGGTTGGTAATAGTGTTAAGAATACAGAAAAAATACGGATTGTTGATGGAAAAAAACAATATAATGTAAACGGAAAATGGTTAACAGATAAACAATTTTCAGCTCTTCGCCAGAAAGCTGTTCGCCACGCATGGAGACAAGAGAAAGAATTAATTGAAAAAACTGGAAAAGGAACGAGAGATTGGACCCCTGCAGAAAAACTAGAGTTATTACAAACAGGAAAAGTGAAAGGCTACGAGGGACAGCATATGAAATCTGCTAATGAATATCCTGATTTTGCTGGTGAACCAGATAACATTCAATTTTTAAAGGGAAGGAATATGGATGTAAACGAACATCTTGACGCCCATCGTGGGAATTATCACAATCCTACAAATGGCTACTATACTCCTAAGAATGATAGTATGACTGACTTTGGAGACGTTGCGCCTTGGAAACATGAATAGAGGGAGATGGTTTTATGCTAAGAAAATATTATTCAAAAAACAATCATTTACAACCATTTTTTGAGGAAGTTAATAAATATGTAGATGGTATTCACAACCTAAATAATGGAATCAGCTTAGAAGATATAACAAGCCTTCAAAATGAACTTAACATTCAAATTCCTGATATATATAAAGATTTTCTCCAAGTGTGTAATGGTGGAGAATTATTTATACCTGGAACAGTCCTGTCAGAAATTCATACAGCTGCTGGGGGCCCAAAACAGCGTGGTGGCTCCTATCTAAATGATTCGTTTAAAAAAGAACGAAGACCGACAAAGATGCCAGACACGTATTTAATCATCGCAGATTTAAACTATGGTGACTCGATATGTATAGACTTAGAATCAAGCAATGGATACGATGCAACGGTAATACAATGGGATAGGGAGACTCACAGCGTTTCTAGATCATGGAATGGTTTGGTGGAATGGTTAATGGATACCTTAGACGAAGGATCATTACTAGTAGATTATGATGGTAATGAAAAAGATTTAGACTTTTAACATGAATAGTAAAAGTGGAGCCACAAGAATTAATTCCTATCTATTCATAATTTCATATTCAAGAAAGACAATGTTATTTTAAATATAAAAAAAAGAAAATCCGACTCACAAGAGCCGGATTTCTTCATTTAACTAAAATTTATACCGTTCTATTCGATTTCGAACGTTTAATTGAGCAGGATAGACTAACAACACCTCATTGGAAAAAACTCGCTCTAAGACAAAAAGAGATAATGAGTATTTGATAAAAGGCGAGATACCAAAAGACTATTTCAAAATTCATGAATAAGAGGGTGCAAATATGAAATTATACTTTAAAGATACTGAAATAGGTGAAATCAGAGACATTTTTGCAGAAACACCATGGATGTATGGAACAATACATTTAAATGATATAGTAAACCCTATCAAGAATATTTTCGTGAAATGGTAGACGAAGACAGTACTTTTGGCTTTGAAAGTATTGACCCTGAATTTCTAGACGATGAAAATTGGTCCGTTTTCGATGAAAACGAAGAGAAGTATTTAGGAATCGGCATTCCAGCAATCCACATTGAAGATACCACGATTGCATGGCGATGGAGATAAAAATCACACAAAGAAGAACGCCTGATTACTATTTAAACTAACGTTTACGCTAGCTTTTCCTTTGTTTCGAATCAAATATCATGGAAAAGGAATATTTGATTTTACTGGTGAAAATATTATAACTAAGATACTTCAAAATGAACTGTATCAAGCAAATTATACATTTGTAAAGACTTCAATTTCACGTACGAAAAAAGAAACAAATTCAGGGGAAATTTTGAGACGTATTTGAAAGAAATGAAAGGTAAATATGCTATTAGGATTAGATTTAGGGAGGAATAATTGATGGCATATGATTTAGAACTTGAAATAAAAGAGGTACTTGAGAAAATTAACTTTGTAGAAAGATATAAAGCTTTATCAGAAAAATTTTCTAATAGTGAAAATACATTTGAAAACTATGAAAATGAAAAAGTATTTGAAGTATTCGAGACTCTTGGCTATAAAGCTCGTTACAATAAAAAAGCAGACTTTTTTATTGTAGGTGAAGTAAAAAACAAAGATAGCTACGCCTTTAGATTTAACATCAGTTTAAAATATGGTGTTGCTGAATTAATTTGGGAAGCATGGCATAATGATGAAGTTAGAGTTGGAGACCCTTGGGACGTATTTATAAGATTGTTATCAAATGACATGGGAAAAGTACCCGTGTTATATTTCCACAGTTACGATGAACTCAAAGAAATCATGAAAATTGCCTTTGAAATGTACGAAGATTTTAAGCGAGAATTGATTCCTATTTATTCATGATTTAAAAAGCTACCGAAGACACCAAAACAGTTACTTCGAGTAGCTTTTATTTATATATATTAAAGTTATTTATTTTCCTCTTTTTGAACATATACATAAGCATCTTTCTGCTCTTTATGTATATCAACCTTCGAATTCTCTGCAAGTTGACCCGCGTTTAGCAAAGAAAAAATAATCAACGCTTCTAGTGACATTTCGTTTTACCACTCCTTTCTAATTGTTATACGTTTATCATACCGCTTACATGTGATTTCCGTATGAACTCGAAAAGGAGATTAAAACAAAAAAGCTTTGAGGAAATTCCTCAAAGCTTTTTATTTATTAGTAACGAATTAAGAAATATTTCTTCTTACCGCGGCGAATGATTGTGAATTTACCTTCGATGCGGTCGTTTTCTGTTACAACGTAGTCTAATGCTTGTGTACGCTCACCATTTACGTAGATTGCGCCGTTCGTTACATCTTCACGTGCTTGACGTTTTGATGGAGAGATTTTGCTTTCTACAAGTAAGTCGATTAATACTGTATCTTCTGCAGTACGTTCTACAGATGGTACGTCTTTGAATCCTTGCTCGATTTCGCTTGCAGTCAGTTCTGCTACAGAACCGCTGAATAATGCAGCTGAAATTTTAATCGCTTGCTCTAATGCTTCTTCGCCGTGAACAAGTTTTGTCATTTCAGAACCTAATGCTTTTTGTGCTGCACGTTTTTCTGGCGCTTCAGCTACTTGCTTTTCAAGCTCAAGAATTTCTTCGTGAGATAAGAATGTGAAGTATTTTAAGTATTTAACAACGTCGCGGTCATCTGTGTTGATCCAGAATTGGTAGAACTCGTAAGGAGTTGTTTTCTCTGGGTCTAACCAAATTGCGCCGCCTTCTGTTTTACCAAACTTCGTACCGTCAGATTTAGTAACAAGTGGAATTGTTAAACCGAATGCTTTCGCATCTTCTTCTGATTTACGGATTAATTCAAGACCAGCTGTAATGTTACCCCATTGGTCACTACCACCGATTTGCAGACGGCAATTATGTTGTTGGTATAAGTTTAAGAAGTCGTATGATTGTAAAATCATGTAACTGAACTCAGTGAATGAAATACCAGTTTCTAAACGAGATGCTACTGTATCTTTTGCTAACATATAGTTTAAACCGAAGTTTTTACCGATATCGCGTAAGAATGAAATGACATCTAAGCTACCAAGCCAGTCGTAGTTGTTAGCCATCGTTGCTGGGTTGTCCACGTTTTCAAACTCTAAGAAGTTTGAAAGTTGGTTTTTAATGCTTTCTGTGTAGTAAGCAACTGTATCTTTCGTATTTAATGTACGTTCTGCTTTTTTACCACTCGGGTCACCGATCATACCAGTACCACCGCCAACAAGTGCGATTGGTTGGTGACCAGCTAATTGGAAACGACGTAACATTAATACTGGTAACATATGACCAATGTGTAAGCTATCCGCTGTCGGGTCGAAACCACAGTATAATTTAACGCTTTCTTTTTCTAATAATTGCTCAAGGCCCTCAGCATCTGTTTGCTGATTAATTAGACCGCGAAATTCAAGATCTTGTAAAATACCCATATCCTACATACTCTCCTTTAAGTTCATTACTGGCGTGAAGGTTAAAAACATAAAAAAATCGCCCCTTCAAATAAGGGACGATTTTGATCATCGCGTTACCACCCTAGTTGCAGGCAAAAAAAGCCTACCACCTTATTTACATAACGGCTTAGCACCGTCTTTTCCCTTTTGAATATAATTCAATCGAAAAAAGATGCTCTAGGGGCGTAATTCGCGATCATCTATGTGCTGATTTTCACCGGCCATCAGCTCTCTAAAACAGGGAAATGATCACTACTTCTCCCTTTCCACGCTCAATTATTCATATACTTTTCTTTATACCATCATTTATATAGGCATGTCAAATAGAGGTCAGGTTTCCCTCCTTGCCAATCCTTTACAACGCCGCAAAGAGTATCGTAATAAGAGAAATAACCGGAACCCCAACTAATAACGATACATGAAACACAACCGATAAATCATTCCCAATGGTCGCCTCTACAGGATCTTTCGCTGGAGAACCAAGAAATCCGATTAATCGATCGAAGCGACTTACCGTTTTTGGAAAGTCTGGTATTTCTACATGATCACTATCTAAATGTTGCTTTAACTTATATTCACTCTTAAAGGGATTTTCGCTCAATTTCGTCCACCTCCAGCAATTGTTTCAATTTCTTTATTCCGTTATGAAGTCTCGATTTCACTGTTCCAATCGGAATGTTTAATATTTCTGCAATTTCTTTTTGCTGCATATCATGATAATAAGAAAGAATGAGGACAGCCCGCTGTTCTTCCGGAACTTTCAAAATTGCTTCTCTTACTGTGAGCCGATCTTCGTGAGAAAACTCCTTTTCCTGAATCGGCACTAAAAACGGCAAAAGTGCACGCCACTTTTTTCTTCTATTTAATTTATTAATCATAAGACGGTAACCGATTTGGAATAAATACGTTTTTATTTTACCTTTCTCAGGTTCATACATATGTTTCTTACGCTCTAGCGTCAAAAACGTATCTTGTACAAGGTCGATACTTAATTGTTCATCTCGATTAAATCGATATAAAAATGTGTATAGCGCTGGTTTGATTAAAACATATAGTTTTTCCCCAGCCTGCTTATCTCCACTTTGATACGCAAGCATGAGCTCCTCCTCAATCCCAATCTGCGCCATGATCTTTGATCTCCTTTATTCCTTTTAACGTTAATGAAATGCGGGAAATTAAATATGCAATTGCAATGAAAACCCACAATTGTGATTGATTTGTAAAAAATTGAACATATGGGTTTTGAATCGTAAATCCCATTGCAACTAAAGTATTTAACGCTTGCACACATATGCATGCATACAACGCAAGGCAGACAGAAATCGTATCAAATACATTCCAGCGAAAATAAACTTTTGTTTTTGTAAAATCGATTTTATTCCCTTTTTTTCGTACTATATGTTTTCTATCAAACGGAATAATGATTGAAAACACAACACTCATTATAACTCCAGCTGTAAGCATTGATACTCTATATCCAATTGGTATCGGTAAGAAAAGACCACAAGAAAATACGACTATAATTCCAAGTAAAGCAAAAGTAAGAAGTAATTTATTAGACATAAAAAAGCCTCCCTCATCTATTCTTTCATAAGTGTATACAGACGAGGAAGGCACTTCGTTCAAATATTATTTTATTTTTTTAATAATCTTCGCAGGATTTCCGCCAACTACTACATTCTCCGGCACATCTTTCATTACAACGGCGCCAGATGCGATGACCGCATTGTCTCCAATTGTTACACCTGGATTAATAATTGCTCTTCCGCCAATCCATACGTTATCGCCAATTGTAACTGGTTTTCCGTATTCTGATCCGCTTATACGCTCAATTGGATCAAGTGGGTGCGTTGCTGTATAAATGTGGACACCTGGAGCTAACATACAGTTCACTCCGATTGTTACCGGGCATACGTCTAAAATCGTACAGTCAAAGTTCGCGTAAAAATTTTCACCGACATGAATGTTATAGCCGTAATCACATCTAAAAGAAGATTCAAGATGAATATTATCTCCTGTCGTTCCGAATAATTCTTTTACGATTTCGCTACGCTCTTTTAATTGCTCTTCTGGCGTATCATTTAATTTTCTCGTTAATATACGTGCTTGCTCTCTTTCTTGTACTAAAACTGGATCAGCCGGTATGTACATTTCTCCTAGTATCATCTTTTCCTTTTCTGGTTTCATTTCCCTCTCCCCTTTAACTCGTATATATGAGTTTTCTTTTATTTTACATCAACAAATATCTTTTTCAACCATAACCTTTTATGTAAGCCAGTCCTTTTTATATAGTACATAATGGTTTTCCAAAAATATTTCATTGTATTTAGGGAATGAGCGTTTCACTTGTTTTTCTAATTTAAATCCTACTTTCTCCATAGACCTGCATGAATTGATATTTTTATCCCAAGCCTGTGCATGAACTTCATCCACATCTAAATTTAAAAATATATAATTATATATTAAATTTCTCGCCTCTCGATTAACACCTGTACGCCAAAACTTACGTGCAATCCGTTGAGCCTCTGCACTCACAATTAACTTTTTATTTTCATTCACAGTTGGCATAGAAATCCAATATGTCCCTATCATTTCCTTTGATTGTTTCATTATAATTGACCAAGCCATAATATCTTTCAAATTTTTATAAGTGTATAACAACTCTTTAATTTCATTACTATCTTTCGGGACTGTATTCCCCGTCCAACGATGCATATCGGGATTTTTCATTACCTCATACCACTCGGTGTAATCTTTTTCAGGTTCTACAGAACGTAAACACACTATGTCTCCTTCTAAATTCGGTATCTTCATCTATATTAGCTCCTTTATTATTGACAAAAAGAAAGGCCTGAACATTTTTCGTTCAGACCTTTCTCTCTTAATCTTCCATCGTTGATAAGTCACCTGTTGGTAAGTTTAACTCCCACGCTTTTAATACGCGTCGCATAATTTTACCACTTCTCGTTTTCGGTAATTTATCTCTAAATTCAATTTGTCGTGGCGCTGCATGAGCTGCTAGGCCTTTCTTTACAAATTGACGAATTTCTTCTTTTAATTCATCAGATGGTTCGTATCCTGCTCGAAGTGCGATAAATGCTTTAATAATTTCGCCGCGCACCGGATCAGGAATACCAATTACACCAGCTTCTGCAACAGCAGCATGCTCGATTAATTTACTTTCTACTTCAAACGGACCAACGCGCTCACCTGACGTCATAATTACATCGTCAATACGTCCTTGGAACCAGAAATATCCATCTTCATCCATATAGGCAGAGTCGCCTGATACGTACCAATCTCCCGGCATGAAATAAGATTCATATTTTTGCTGGTTATTCCAGATCCCGCGCATCATAGATGGCCAACCTTTCGCAATTGCTAAGTTACCCATTGTGTAAGGAGGCACTTCATTTCCTTCATTATCAACAATCGCTGCTTTCACACCTGGAATTGGTTTACCCATTGAACCTGGACGGATTTCCATACAAGGGTAGTTACAAATAACTTGTCCACCTGTTTCTGTCATCCACCACGTATCATGAATACGAAGTCCAAATGCGTTCATACCCCAGCGAATTACTTCTGGATTTAACGGCTCACCAACGCTTAATACGTGACGAACTTGTGATAAGTCATATTTTTTAATTGCGTCTTGTCCAGCTCCCATTAACATACGGAATGCTGTTGGTGCGCTGTACCAAACCGTCACACCGTAATCTTGCAGTGCTTCATACCAAGCTTCTGGACTAAAGCGTCCACCTAAAATAACGTTTGACGCTCCAACTAACCACGGTGCGAAAATACCGTAAGCTGTTCCAGTTACCCAGCCCGGGTCAGCAGTACACCAATATACATCGTCTTCTTTTAAATCTAATACCCACTTCGCCGTTTGATAGTGCTGAACCATTGCGTTTTGCGCATGAAGCACACCTTTTGGCTTACCAGTAGAACCAGACGTGTAATGTAGAATCAAGCCGTCTTCACGGCCTAACCATTCAATATGTAATTCTTTTGAAGCTTGTTCAAATAAAGGATTGAACGCTACCGTTTTACCGCCTTCTTCTACATTATCTCCAACAAGGAAAACTGTTTTTAAAGCCGGTAAATCATTTAATGGTACGCGCTCTAACAATTCAGGCGTTGTAATTAACACCTTTGCTTCGCTATCTTCTAAGCGATCGCGAACTGCGCCTTCCATAAATGCTTCAAATAGCGGTCCAACAATTGCTCCTAATTTCACTGCACCTAAAAGTGCGAAATATAACTCTGGAGAACGTGGCATAAAAATAAAAACGCGATCGCCTTTTTCTACATCGCCATAATTCTTAAGGACGTTTCCTGCTTTATTAGAAAAATCCTTCATTTCCTTAAATGTATATTTCTCTTTTCGCGATCCATCTTGATAATAAAGAGCTACTTTATTCTTTCGATCGGATTTCGCATGCTTATCAATTGCCTCATACGCCATATTTACTCGGCCTGTTTCATTCCAAGTAAAGTTTTTATTAACCTCTTCCCAGTTAAAATTCGCGTATGCCTCATCATAATTCGGCAAATTATTTTCTCCTTTAATGACAGGAAGCGTTTCTACTTTCATACTTTACATCCCCCTCCTATGTATTCTATTATCTATTATAATGACATTATTTAAAATTTTCAGTATATTTGTTGATTTTTAGACAAATTTTTAATGACAAATTTCGATTCACATCGCATATATTATAAAGTACGATATTAATAGATTCACAAACCCTCAAGGTGGTGAGCAATACATTGATTCATAAAAAAATATATAATGCTAGAAACTTAAAAACAGCGAAAGGCACTTTAATTATTGAAGGTCCTGTCTCTACACATAACTTAGAAATGTATGAGTTTCATCCAGACTTAATTGCGTTTCGTCCTGCCGAACAACAATATAAAGCAATTGTCGAAATTTCTAAATTACCAGAAGCTCGTCTCATTATTGCTAGACATGACCAAACAATTGTTGGATATGTTACATACTTGTATCCTGATCCACTTGAACGATGGTCAGAAGGAAAAATGGAAAACTTAATTGAGCTTGGGGCAATTGAAGTAGTCCCAGCCTTCCGCGGGAGTTCTGTCGGAAAGAACTTACTAGAGGTTTCTATGATGGACGATTATATGGAAGATTACATTATATTGACGACTGAATATTATTGGCACTGGGATTTGAAACAAACAGGATTGAATGTGTGGGAATACCGAAAAGTAATGGAGAAGATGATGAATGCTGGCGGGTTACAATGGATGGCTACAGACGATCCTGAAATTTGTTCACATCCTGCCAACTGTTTAATGGTCCGCATCGGTAAACGCGTTGATACGGATTCTATTCAAGCTTTTGATCGTCTACGTTTTCACAATCGTTTTATGTATTAATAAAGGGGGCAACTGGAATGATTGTAGAAGAAATTATGAATCAAAATGTAGTTACATTACATCCAAACGATACAATCGAAACAGCAATCCGAACGATACGCACGAAAGGCATTCGGCACATTCCAATTGTCGATCAAAATAATCACGTCGTAGGCATTATTTCTGATCGGGATGTAAGAGATGCAAGTCCGTCTATTCTAGATGAACAAGTTTCACTCGATATGCTACAGCAACCGCTCGAACTTATTATGAAACATCCTGTTATGACTTGTCATCCTCTCGATTTTGTTGAGGAAATTGCTACTTTATTTTTTGAAAATAAAATTGGCTGTCTTCCTGTTACAAAGGCTGGGAAGTTAGTTGGTATCATTTCTGAATCTACAGTACTGCACACATTAGTAAAATTAACAGGAGCACATCAACCAAGTTCGCAAATTGAAATTCAAGTAAAAAACGAACCTGGTATTCTTGGAAAAGTCGTTGCTATTTTTAGTGATTTACAAATAAATATCGTGAGCGTTCTCGTCTACCCAGCAA
Organism: Bacillus sp. B2-WWTP-C-10-Post-4; assembly: GCF_009183805.1. Lineage (NCBI taxonomy): Bacteria > Bacillati > Bacillota > Bacilli > Caryophanales > Bacillaceae > Bacillus > Bacillus sp. B2-WWTP-C-10-Post-4. Next base: position 117,501 of record NZ_WEII01000001.1, read on the forward strand.
AAGACGAGAATGATAAAGTACTCGTTTTCCGCATTCAAACGATGAATCCTCTAAAAGTGATTGATGCACTTGAAGCAGAAGGTTACCGCGTATTATGGCCAAACATCATGGGGATGCAGGCATGAGTAGCGCGTTTATTTATTCGGATGACTTTCGGGGCTATTCATTTAGCCCTGATCATCCTTTTAACCAACTGCGCGTCACACTTACGTATGATTTATTACAAAAGGGCGGTTTCATCTCTCCCTCTCAAATCATCTCACCACGGATGGCTACAGATGAAGAGATTGCCTACATTCATACAGAGGAGTACATAAATGCGGTAAAACGTGCTGGAGAAGGAAAGTTAGAAAAATCAATTGCGATGACATATGGACTCGGAACAGAAGATACACCAATGTTCCCAAATATGCACGAAGCAAGTGCATTGCTCGTTGGTGGTACGTTAACAGCTGTCGATGCTGTTCTTTCCGGAAAAGTAAAACACGCACTTAATTTGGGCGGCGGCTTACATCACGGCTTTCGCGGCAAAGCATCTGGCTTTTGTATTTATAACGACAGTTCTATCGCAATGAAATATATTCAAAAGAAATACGGTTTACGCGTCTTATATATTGATACAGATGCTCATCACGGTGATGGCGTACAGTGGTCGTTTTATGATGACCCTAACGTATGCACCATTTCACTGCATGAAACTGGTCGCTATTTATTCCCTGGAACTGGCGCTGTAAACGAACGTGGACAAGGTAATGGTTATAGTTATTCTTTTAACGTTCCACTCGATGCTTTTACAGAAGATGAATCATTCTTAGAATCATATCGAACTGTTGTAAAAGAAGTTGCAGCGTACTTTAAACCGGATATTATTTTAACGCAAAATGGTGCTGACGCACATTATTATGACCCACTTACACATCTTTGTGCGACGATGAATATTTACCGCGAAATACCGAAGCTCGCTCGCGAAATCGCTAACGAATATTGCGACGGTCGCTGGATTGCTGTCGGCGGCGGTGGCTACGATCACTGGCGCGTCGTTCCAAGAGCTTGGGCACTCATTTGGCTCGAAATGAACAACATCCAAAACATCTCAGGTTATCTCCCTCCAGAATGGATTGAAGCTTGGAAAGGACAAGCAGAAACAGAACTTCCCCTCACATGGGAAGATCCAGACAACATGTATAAACCTATCCCCCGTAAACCAGAAATTGAAGAAAAAAACGCATTAACTGTAGCGAAATCCCTTGAAATTATTCGGAATAATATGACAAAATCTTTATACTAAACGAAAAGGAGGCTCGTTTTTGAATAGCCTCCTTTTATTTAAAGCTTGCTATTATTGTCGTTTTCTGTCGGTAAGTCGATATATTTTAATAATCGCTGATATATTCCGAGTTACGCCGATATATTTTGATAATCGCTGATATATTCCGAGTTGCGCCGATATATTCTAATAATCGCTGATATATTTTCATTTTATAACAGTCTGGCCCAACTTTTATGAGAAAAGGTCGTGATATTATGTGGACACAACAAATAATCAACACGAAACGCGGTACATTTGAACTCTTTACAAAAGGAAATGGCGAATCGCTTTGTATTACACATCACTATTCACAATTTAATGAAACTGGGGATTACTTTGCGGATGTTTTTACTGCTACGCATCGTGTATTTCTCATTAATTTACGAGATACTGGTCGCTCTGTAACCGCCCAGTTAGAAAACGAATTAAGCATGATTGAAACAATCCACGACTTAGAAGCCATACGAGAAGCATTACAACTTCCAACATGGCATTTCGCCGGTCATTCAACAGGTGGTATGCTTGGACTTTTATATGCGATTACATATCCAAATTCCTTACAATCATTAGTCGTAGCAGGCGCTGCAGCAAGTAACTATACCGAAACACCATTTTGCATTTATCACCCAGCACATCCACAGTTTCATTATATGCAAAAACTCATCGAAAACTTAAAAAGCCCTCACCTTACAAGTGAAGAACGAAAAGAACTATCTACTGAGAGAACAAAATTATCATTGTTTAAACCAGAAAACTACAACTCTTATTTTTGTAAACCAATCAACAAAACAATGTCCATTAGCCGGATGAATGCTTTCGCCAATGAATATCCTTCATTTGATTTAAGAGAGTATTTACCTTTCATCCAAACAAAGACACTTATTATATGCGGAAGATATGATGTGCAGTGTCCTATTCAATATTCCATCGAGATACATGAGGGTATATGCGATTCTACTTTTGTGACATTTGAGGAGAGCAACCATTATCCTTTTTTAGAAGAAGCTGATCAGTTTACTTCTACTACTCAAACATTTTATAAATCGTTAGTACCATTATTATTAAGAAAACCTAAACACTGACAAAAAGCTCATAGCCTCTATACGACTATGAGCTTTTTTCAAACGAAATATTTCACACTAAAAACAACTAAAAAAATAAAAGAAATAACAACTAAACCCACATCAAGTAATACCGACTTTTTATCTCTATCTTTTAAACTTACCTTAGAGCTAGAAATGCTTTTAATTACCCAAAAGATTTCAAAAAAGACCCAACCGAAATAATCATTCATAGAATCTTCATCATAAAACATTTGTATTGCACCAATAATCAATAAGATAAGTACGATATTAGTTCCAATCTTTAAAGCCTTGTTTGATTTATTATCTTTTAATATATCTCCCAAAATATAGCACGCCCCTCATGCTCTCCTCTGTTTTGTTTCTCTTTACATTTTAACATAAATTACCTATTCCTTCCTTTCCATTTGAATAACATACAAAAAAACCTGCCAATTACTCGGCAGGTATATTACACATTAAAACGATAACCAGCTCCCCATACCGTTTCAATATATTGCGGGTGAGCAGGATCTCTTTCAATTTTTTCACGTAGCTTTCTAATGTGGACGACAACAGTGGCTAAATCCCCAGCGGAATCTAATCCCCAAATGCGTTCAAATAACTGTTCTTTATTTAATACTTGGTTTGGATGTGTGACAAAGAATGTTAATAAATCAAATTCCTTCGTTGTAAACGCCACTTCTTCATTGTTTATAAAAACTTTTCTCGCTCGTTGATCGATAGAAATTCCGTGAATATATAACGTATCACGTTGCTTACTTACATTTCCTAATAATCTTTCATAACGGGCAATATGTGCTTTTACTCTTGCGACTAATTCACTCGGGCTAAACGGTTTCGTTATATAATCATCCGCTCCTAATCCGAGTCCGCGAATTTTATCTATATCTTCTTTTTTTGCTGAAACAAGTAGAATCGGAATATCTTTTACAGCACGTATTTGTTTACAAATTTCGAATCCGTTCATTTTCGGAAGCATAATATCTAAAATAATTAAATCATAGTCTTCTTGCAAGGCTGTTTGTAAACCTATTTCTCCTGAATGCTCTACATCAACTTGGAAATCATTAATTTCTAAATAATCTCGCTGTAATTCTGCAATACTTACTTCATCTTCTATTAATAAAATTCTTTTCAATTTACTCACCACATTCCTCTACTTTTTCCAATGAGAAGAAAATGCTTGTGCCTTTACCAAGCTCGCTTTCCGCCCAAATTTCCCCGCCATGTTCTTCAACAATTTGCTTCGCTATTGCTAAACCAAGTCCACTTCCACCTGTGCTAGAATTCCGCGATTGTTCTGCACGATAAAAACGTTCAAAGATATACGGCAATGTATCAGATTCTATACCTGATCCGTTGTCCATCACTTTCACAATAACTTTATTATTATCACTCGATACTGTTACAGTAATTTTCTTCTCTTCTTTATCCATGTATTTCACACTATTATGAATTAAATTTGATATAACTCTATTGATCTTTTCGCAATCAGCCGTTACATATAGTGGTGATGCATGTAACTGTAGGCGCACTTCTATACCTTCTTCACTTAAATCCATCTGCATCTCTTCTATTAATTCTTGCATAAACGTATTCAATTCAACTGTTTCAAACTGGAATGGAACTCGATTCAAATCGAGCTTCGAAAATAAAAATAGTTCATCAATGAGTGTGTCCATATGTTTTGCCTTCGTATGGATAGTTGTTAAATACTTATCCATTTTTTCTGGCGTATTTGCTACCCCGTCCTTTATTCCTTCTACATATCCTATAATTGATGTAATCGGTGTTTTTAAGTCATGAGAGATGTTTGAAATAAGCTCTTTTCGATTTTCTTCATACTGTGTTTGCATCTCTATCGATTCTTTTAATCTCTTCCTCATTTCCTCAAACCCTTGATTTAATTGCCCTATTTCGTCGTGTGATGTAATTGGTATTTGAAAATCTAAATTTCCTTCTTTAATTTTCTCCGTTGCGCCTTTCAATACAAAAATTGGTTTTATTACACTTCTTGAAACGAGGTAACTTAATAATCCAATGAGTAAAATGGCTAGTAGTAAAAGCGATACGAATAAGATTGGAAATAATTTTTGTGTAAGATCTACAAATGAACTTTGCTTTTTTAATACAAATATACTTCCCTCTTCTTCCTGAGGAAAATAAAAATCAAACTTTACATATCGATAAAATGTATCGCCTAGTTCCGTTGTACCACGACTATTAATATTTGCTGATTCAAATTTCGGAAGGGCTTCTTTTAAAGATACACTTTCAAATACGTTTGAAGCATATGAAAGTGTTTCTCCTTTTCTTACTACTATTTTCACACCCTCTTTTTCTATTGCTGAGACAAACGACTCATCTAACAATTGAGATTGATGCTGTTTGGCTGCTGACTTCAACTCAAGATAGGCATTCTCTTCTTCTGGTGTAAGCGGCTTTTGAATGTAAGAACTTTTATAGAAATTTTTCACTGCTTCCAAGTCACCTGTTATCGAAAAAACGATTAAAAATCCCGCGACTAATATAAGCGTAATGGAAACGAGGATAACAGCAATATAAGAAAATAAAAACCTTGTTTTAATAGACATATCTTAAATCCTCACTTTATCAAACCTTATTATTTATAAGCATAAAAATATATGTTCAATTACTCAAGCGATTTTATAGTAATTTTAGCGTCAGTTTATAAAAATTTAATGTTCCTATTTTACAGTTGAAATTAGGAGGTTGAAATTCCATGTTCAAAAAAACATTCAGTATGATATGTTGCGTAATTTTTTTACAAGGATGCTCGCAAGAACAAGAAGTAAAAAAGGAGATGATAAACATGGAGACTGCACTACTAGCAGCTACTGAAAAAAATGAAACGAATACTGTTATATCTTTACTAAAACAAGGCGCAAATATAAATGCGACGGATAGTCAAGGACGTACTCCGCTTATGATTGCTACATACAAAAATGATGTAAAAACCGCAAAGGCACTTATCAAAGCTGGTGCTGACGTAAATATCCAAGATGACATGAAAAATAATCCCTTTCTATACGCCGGTGCGGAAGGTTACTTAGACATTTTAAAACTAACAATTGATGCTGGTGCAGATCCTACGATTACAAATCGTTACGGCGGAACAGCTCTTATCCCAGCCTCAGAACATGGCTATATTGACGTTATAAAAGAACTACTCACTCAAACAAATATTGATGTAAATCATGTAAATAACTTGGGATGGACAGCTTTAATGGAAGCCATCGTACTAAGTAACGGAAACGAAACACAGCAACAAGTCATTCGCCTTCTTATTGAGCACGGTGCAGATGTAAATATTCCAGACAATGATGGTGTTACTCCGCTAGAGCATGCTCGCGCTCATCACTTTGAGGAGATAGAGAAGATTTTGTTAGAAGGCCGTAAGTAAAAAGCTAATTTTTGCCTTCCTCCCCCACCCTATGCTACATTTAAGCCGTTACATTACTATTAATAGGGTGGGAATAAAAATGAACAAACCTAAAATTGGGATGATTGGACTTGGAAGTATTGCGCAAAAGGCCTATCTTCCAACACTTACAAAAGAAACTGATTGGAATTTTGTAGGGGCGTTTACACCTAACGCAGAGAAAAGAAAACAAGTTTGCCAGCAATACCGAATTCAAGACTTTCATTCTATTGAAATGTTAGCTTCGGAATGCGATGCAATCTTCGTTCATAGTTCAACTGCATCGCATTATGAAATCGTTTCTGAACTTCTAAAAAAAGGGATCGACGTTTATGTTGATAAACCGCTAGCAGCTACAGTGGAACAAGCTGAGCAACTAGTCGAGTTGAGCGAGAAGTATAACCGAAAATTAATGGTCGGATTTAATCGCAGATTCGTTCCTATGTATGTCGCTGCCAAAGAACAGGCTCATGATATTTCATGGATTCGAATTGAAAAGCATCGTACAAATAAAGTCGGGCCATATACGTACGACTTCACTATGTTAGATGATTATTTACACATTGTAGATACCGCTCGCTGGTTAGCTAATGATGACCTTAACGCCGTTCACAATATGATGCAAATCAATGAAAAGAATGAACTTCTTTACGGACATCATACATATACAACTCCAAGTGGACTATTACTTTCTACTGCAATGCATCGCCATGCCGGTACAAATTTAGAACAAATTGAACTTGTAACGCCAGGGAAAATCATTCGCGTAAAAAATATGAATACATTTGAAATTGAACAGGAAAACTCAGTTTCACAAAGTGGTTCCCTATCATGGGATACGACGTTAAAACAACGTGGTTTTGAAGATGCTGTTCATCATTTTATTGAGTGTGTACAAGGCGATACAAAGCCCGTTGTAGATGGATTAGAAGGATTAAAAACGCAGCAACTGTTGCAATCTTTACTAGATGATGTAAACAAAAATTAAAACGGATACATTTTTCAGAATTTACTTTCATTCCCATTCCCTCTTTATTTCTCTCATAAATTTCTATAGAATATGTTGATAGGAATTATAAATTTCATAATGAATCGTGGAAAGGATGGGATTAACACATGTGGAACGAGTTTAAAAAATTCGCTTTCAAAGGGAATGTCGTTGATTTAGCTGTCGGGGTTGTAATCGGTGCTGCATTCGGTAAAATCGTTAGTTCTTTAGTAAAAGATATCATCACACCATTACTTGGTATGGTATTAGGTGGCGTTGACTTTACAGATTTACACTTTGGATACGGTAAATCTGCTGTTATGTATGGTAACTTCATCCAAACAATTTTTGACTTCTTAATTATCGCAGCTTCTATCTTTATGTTTGTTAAAGTTTTCAACAAACTAACATCTAAAAAAGAAGAAGAAGAAAAAGAGGAAGAAATTCCAGAACCAACAAAAGAAGAAGTTCTTCTTGGCGAAATTCGCGACTTACTAAAACAGCAAAACTCTTCTAAAGATAGAGCATAATTGAACGGATAAAAAGGCATGTCCCTCTGGACATGCCTTTTCTATATGCTATAACGTTTCCGAATTCATATGAATAAATAAAATAATACCAGCAACCATAAGTACCATAATGCTACCTGCAAATAGTGTAATACCAATAAACATTAAACTTGTGCTCATATCTACTGATACACTTTCAATAAAAATAGAAATTACATACGTGATAAGGGCAATTCCTGCAAGAATACTTCCTGGAACAAATCGCTTTAAACCATTTTGTTTTAACGTCATATATGCAAAAATAGCAGTCATACAAAGCGTAATTATCCAAAGAACGATCATCTCTTTTCCCCCCTCACAAGCCTTTTCTTTCTATTATACATGACATTGCCCTATAATAGTTAAATTTGCACTTATGTGACATATAACAAGGAATAGCCCCATCTATAGCGAAGGCATTATGAAGAGAATCACAATACACTTTTTGAAGAAAGCATTATTCTTGTTAAAGCAAACAGTTTAGAGGATGCTCACGAACTTGGTAAAAAAATTGCTATGCAATCTGAAGATACGTACGATAATATGTACGGTGAGCAAATAACGTGGAAGTTCCGAAAAGTGTTGCATGTGTTTGAATTAGACGATACACCATTTGAAACCGGAAAAGAATTGTACGCAAGATTTTTACACGTTAAGAAAAATAACACGGCAGATACAGTAGTACAAAAATACTATCCTGAATACAAATAAAAGCTCACAGCAAATGCTGTGAGCTTTTTTATACTTACTTCGTTGAATCTCTAAATTGGATACGGTGAGGTAATATAACAGTGTGATCTTCCACTTTTTCTTTGTTCATATACTTTGTTAATAAACGCATTGCTACTGCACCGATATCATACATCGGTTGAACAACTGTTGAAAGCTGCGGACGAACCATTAATGCAAGACGTGTATTATCGAAACCAAGTACTTCTACGTCAGTTGGTACGTTTAATCCAGCGTCTTGTGCTGCATGGATTACACCTAGTGCCATTTCATCAGAAGACACGAAGATTGCTGTTGGCTTTTCATCATTGCTCCAAAGCTTTTCGAATGCTTCAATACCTGAGTCATATGTGTAATCTCCATCGATTACAAGATTTTCATCATATGAAATACCTGCTTCTTCTAAAGCTTTTTTATAACCTTGTAACTTCTTCGCGCTTCCCGCTTTATCAATGAAAGGACCAGAGACGAAACCGATACGTTTATGTCCTTGCTCGATAAAGTGCTTCATTGCATCATAAGCTGCTTGTGTATAATCAATATTTACTGATGGCGTTTCATTTTGCTCATCAAATGACGCTGCTAATACAATTGGTACTGGAGATTTTTTAAATTCTTCAATGTGAATGTCTGTAATATCTTCACCCATGAAAACAATTCCGTCCACTTGTTTTCCAAGCATCGTATTTAATAAATGGAACTCTTTCTCTTTGTTTTGATCAGAGTTACTTAAAATGATGTTATATTTGTACATTGTTGCGATATCTTCAATTCCACGTGCAAGTTCTGCATAAAACGTATTTGAGATATCAGGAATAATAACACCTACTGTAGTTGTCTTCTTACTTGCTAGTCCACGTGCTACCGCATTCGGGCGGTATCCTAAACGATCAATTGCTTCTAATACTTTCTTTCTTGTTGTAGGCTTTACATTTGGGTTACCGTTCACAACACGAGATACGGTAGCCATTGAAACGTTTGCTTCGCGCGCTACATCATAGATTGTTACGTTCATCTCATCGCACACTCCTTCTATTTTTGTTATCTATTTTTATGTATCGGTTACTTGAATGAAAAAAAGACATCAACTCTATTTGCAGATGCCACCAATCGTCCCGAGTTCTTCCTTTTACTAATGATACGATAAAAACGCAGGCTCATACAATATTTTCCCGCAAAAGTTTCGAAAAAATTCGCTTCTTTTCTCGTATTTTCGTATTTTTTATGAAAAAAGGGCATTTTTTGTAAAAAAATAGATGTTTCCTAAGTAGAAATCTTATTTTAAGCAGTACGATAGTAAATGAAATTTATATCGGCGATTTTTCGAATATATCGACTATAACTCGAAATATATCAGCGATTTTCCAAATATATCGACCGCAACTCTAATTATATCAGTGATTTTTTAAATATATCAACTTACCAACAAAAATCGACAATGACAGTCGCTATACAATAAGAGAAAGCTGTTCCAAAATCCCTTTTTGGAACAGCTCATTAAAAGTTTTTATAATTTACTTCCAAATGATTTTAATTCATTCATAAAATCATTGAACTGCGGTATATTCATTTGCTGCGCCGCATCTGATAAAGCTACAGCTGGATCTGGATGTACTTCAGCCATAATTGCATCTGCACCAATTGCCATCGCTGCTTTTGCAGTTGGTAAGAGAAGGTCACGTCGCCCTGTAGAATGCGTTACATCGACAACGACAGGTAAATGTGTTTCTTTCTTTAAAATCGGCACAGCGGAAATATCAAGCGTATTACGCGTCGCTCTTTCATACGTGCGAATACCTCGTTCACATAAAATAATGTTCCCATTTCCCTTTGCCATAATATATTCTGCCGCATTAATGAATTCTTCAATCGTTGCTGATAGACCACGTTTTAATAATACTGGTTTATTTACAGCACCAGCTGCCCTTAGCAAATCAAAGTTTTGCATATTGCGAGCACCAATTTGAATAACATCAACGTAATCTAATGACATCTCAATATCATTCGGATTTAAAATTTCACTAATAACAGCCAAATCATATTCATCTGCTACCTGGCGCAAAATTTGTAATCCCTCTAATCCAAGACCTTGAAAATCATACGGTGAAGTACGTGGTTTGAACGCACCACCACGCATTAATTTCAGACCTTGCTCTTTCATTGCTTCAGCAACTTGACGTACTTGTTCATAACTTTCCACTGCACACGGTCCCATAATAAAATGCTGATTTCCGTCACCAATTTTTTCACCATTAATTTCAACAATCGTATCTTCTGTTTTTTTCTTACGAGAAACAAGTAATGCTTTACGATGATCATCTTCTTGTAATTCTAAACCAGCTTGAAAAATTTGTTTGAAAATATGTTGTAAAGTCGAAGTTTCAAATGGACCATTATTATTCTCTGCAATTAAATCCAGCATATTTCTTTCACGTACAGGATCAAAACGTTTCACACCTTGTACTTCTTTTAAATTACCAACTTCTTGTACGAGACGACCTCTTTCGTTTAGTAACTCTAATATTTGTAAATTAAGTTGATCAATTTCAGAACGTAAACGACCTAATTGTTGTGATGCCATAAGAAAGCCACCTCTTTCAAATTCCTATATGTTACTTTTTTAAGATAACTTATTATAGCTGATACATATACGATTGTCACACGATATACAGCAATGAATTACTATCAAAAAACATTGTATATTTTCATTTAAAATAAAAAAAAGACAGTTTACATACTGTCTTTTTTTACAAGAAGGAAACAAACGGTTTATCACTGTTTTTCTCTTTTATAATAACGGCCTCAATTTTACTTTCGGACTTGATCTGTAATTGTACTTTCGCATCTTTAGGCAATTTGTCTAACATACCTTGCGCAGCCAATTGGGTAAGAGCCATTAATTCTGTTTTACCGTTATATTTAATAACAATATTCATATTTAATGTATCCATTTGATCTTTCTTATAAGAAACTTTAGCGTTGACTGGAATAAAATCTCCATTAGAAAAACCTTTTATTTCCTTAGCAAAGTTATTTATTTTTGTATTATCTTCTCCATGTGCTTGTGTAAATTCATCAGAAGGATATGAATACGACTTTTCATCAATTGTACTCCAATTTCCAAGGTTCATATCATTCTTTTGAACAGTAGCACTAGCAATATACGTACCATTTTTTAAAGAACTAGTACTTTCTTGCTTAAAGATAGCAAACGTAATTGGAGATTTGTTATACTTATCATTTTTGTTAATAGCTTCAATAAGTTGTTTAGCAACTTCAGTCCCTTTAGACATAGCCTCTTCATTCGATACACTTGAAGACATAGCTAAGCCAATCATAACACCAGATAAACTTAATTCATTTGAATTCTGTTTTCCGAAATAGTCTTGTTCTATAATATTCGTCAAAACTGGCGCTTCTACTTTCGCAACTAGTTCATCAATTAGTTTCTCTGGAATATACTGGTTTAATTGCAGTACGTGACTCTCTGTATCAAATTGCTGCGTTGCAATATTTATTAAACCATTTTCATACTCTGCTAAATCTAATTTAGAATTTGTTTTTATATTAGCTGTATTAATAACCTTTTGTTCTTTTAAAGGAATAACAGTTCTATAATAATCTTTAGAAACAGCAGTTCTCGGAATCATACTTTTTTCTTTTGTATCTTTTTGTATAACTTCATCCTTCTTACTAAGCGTATTACTATTGTTACTACAAGCTCCCAGTAATAAACTTACGACTGCGAAGGATAATGCCATTTTCTTCATTACTTAAAACCTACTTTCAAAAATCTAGTTATTTAGTTTGAACTATTAATAGTGTACCACTAAATATATTTCAACAAAAACAAAAAAAAGAAGCAAGCACCTTTAGCTTGCTTCTTTTTACTTTATATTCTCTTCTAAAGCATCTTTTTTAATATTCCAATGAGATGTATTCCATACTACCATCCCATCTTTTATGTATAACACTTGCGGTGATTCATGTCTAATACTGTATTGTTCTGCAACACGATTTGACACATCTCTCGCATCTTGTACGTATAAGTAATACGCTGGCACTTCTCTTTCTTCGCTGCAATACGCTTGAAATTCTGTGTATGCACCATGACTAATTGGGCATGTCGTACTATGTTTAAAAAGAACATACGGCTCGTTCTTTTCTACTAAGACTTCAAGCTCTTCAATTGTTTCAAGTTTTGTCATATTCATCACGATTCACCTCTCATACGAAATCTAGAGCGTTTCTCTTTCTTTTCAGCTTTTTTCTCAATTCTTTCTAATTTACGCTCTTCTTTTTCAACCTTCTTCTCTTGTCTCGACGCACGGTAATGATTGTATACTTCAATCGCCGCACTGCTCCACTGTACAACTTGCGCTACTTTATCAGCGTTATTTTCAATTTCGTCCGTTACAGAGTCCGATACATTACGAAGCTTCGTATTTAAAGATTGGATTGTCGTTCCAATCCCATCTACACCCGCTACCACTTTATTTAATGACTGTGACTTCTGTTGAATATCATCAGCTAACGCATTCGTTTTATGTAATAATTGCTCTGTCTCTACGCTAATTCCTTGCATTTGCTTTTCTAAACCTTCTAACGTGCTTGCAACGTTTTCCAACGTCTTCTGAACCGATAACAACGTTCTGCATACATACACTACTAATACTGCGAAAGCAACCGCGATAATAGCCGCACTTACATATAAAAGAACTTGCATTTCATCACTTCCTTTATCTTTTTCATACTTTCCCCTATTATACAATCATTTTCCGTTTCATTCTAATCCCTATCTCATCATTAGAATTTTCATACTTATTCGTTAACTGTAACATAAATCATTCAACAAATTCCACTAAGTAGGTTACAATAGGAGAGGATACATAATTAGTAGGGAGGCTTTACATATGAAAGATCCACGTATTGAAAAGTTAGCATACAATTTAATTAACTACTCTATCCGCTTACAAAAAGGTGAAAAAGTATTAATTGAAAACTTTGGCTTACAAAAAGAACTTGTAACTGCACTTGTAAAAGAAGCATATGCAGCTGGTGGTTTCCCATTCGTCTCTTTAAAAGATCATCAAGTAGATCGCTCTTTATTAATGGGTGCTACTGAAGAACATTTCGAACAAATCGCTGCATATGAAGCAAGCGTAATGAAAGACATGGACGCTTATATCGGCCTTCGCTCTGGCGATAATATTAATGAACAAGCTGACGTTCCAAGTGAGCGTATGAAAGTTCATGGCCAAACAGTTGGTAAAAAAGTTCATAGAGACATTCGCGTTCCAAAAACACGTTGGGTTGTTCTTCGCTACCCAAATGCTTCTATGGCACAGCTTGCTAAAATGAGTACAGAAGCTTTCGAAGACTTCTACTTCGAAGTATGTAACTTAGACTACGGTAAAATGGATAAGGCAATGGATAGCCTTGTTACATTAATGAATAAAACAGATAAAGTTCGTTTAACTGGTCCTGGAACTGACTTAACATTCTCTATTAAAGACATTCCAGCAATTAAATGCTCAGGTCATTTAAACATTCCAGACGGTGAAGTATACTCTGCACCAGTTCGTGATTCTGTTAACGGTACAGTTTCTTACAACACACCATCTCCTTACAACGGTTATACATTTGAAAATGTACAACTTAAGTTTGAGAACGGTCAAATCGTTGAAGCAACTGCAAACGATACAGAGCGCATTAACAAAATCTTCGATACAGACGAAGGCGCACGCTACGTTGGTGAGTTCGCAATTGGCGTAAACCCATACATCTTACATCCAATGGGAGACATCCTATTCGATGAAAAAATCGATGGCAGCTTCCACTTTACTCCTGGACAAGCTTACGACGATGCATGGAACGGCAACAACTCGAACATCCACTGGGATTTAGTATGCATCCAACGCCCTGAATACGGCGGCGGCGAAATTTACTTCGACGACGTACTAATCCGTAAAGACGGACGCTTCGTTGTACCTGAACTAGAAGCTTTAAACCCAGAGAACTTAAAATAATAATAAAAACGCTCGGAATTTTCGCCGAGCGTTTTTATTTCTTCCCTACCATTTCTATTTTCACATGTGGATTTTCTTTCTCTATAAGCCCCAAGAATTCATCCATATTTTGCGGCATCGCAACGATATGTACTTTATATGCATTCGTCGTAATTTCAAGAGACTTTCCGACCTGACGTATAATTCTCACATCTTTTAATACAATATCATCATTTAAAATACCGTACTTTAATACGCCATTTTCTACTTTATGTTTTTTAATAAATACTTCCCAAACGAGTGGTACATTTACAATGAAGCATAAACCCATCCCAATCAACGCTGACATCCAATGCGCTTTATTAGTGAAAAGCATGACAATTGGATATATAAACATAAAAGCTAACGTAAGACAAACAAAAATGACTACTGACTTACTTCTTTGAATTGGAAAGTTCATACCTACACCCCCTAACCCAAATTATACCACTATTTCCATTTTACTTCATAGAAAAAGGCCATTTCTAAATGACCTTTTACACAATGTACCTATAAAATTTCTTATCTACCTGTAGCACCGGAAAGTTTTTCGGCAACTCGTCTATACTCACACTTTCAAAACCATTCTTTTCATAAAAACGATGTGCCGCTAAAAATTTTACTGTTGTTCCTAAGTAAATATCTTTCAATTTTTTATCCTCAGCCCATGAAATTGCTGTTTGAAGCAACATATGTGACGCGCTCCATTCTTTTCCGCGAAACTCTTTCTTCACGAACATTTTTCTTAGCGCTACTTGAAGATTCTCAATATCTAATAAAGCTACTGTTCCAACTACTTTCCCATCATAAATTGCTACCCAAAAGTTTCCGTGATCCTTTTGATAGAATGTTTCTATTTCAAGTAAATCAGGTTGCTCTTCTTTCGTAATGGGAACATTATATTCTTTTTGCTGAATATGAACGATAAGATCTACTACTTCCTCTTGAAACGTACTTTCATATGGAACAATACGAATCTTCTCGTTCATCGAATCTCTTTCCATTCTGAAGCTAGTAAACTATATACAGCGATATCATGAAAATGATCATATAGCCATTCTTCATCTCGTAAAATACCATCTAACTTAAATCCTAAACGTTCTGGAATTGCGCGGCTCTTCGCATTTCCAACACCGCACCGAATTTCCATTTTATTTAATTTTAAATTCTCAAATGCATAGTGAAGTACAGCCTTTACGCTACGCGTCATAATACCTTTCCCGCCAGCATCTTCTGCAAGATAATACCCAAGACTCGTCGCTTTCTTCCCCCAGCTCACTGGATGAATGCCTACCATCCCAACGAGCTTTCCTTTGTAACGGATACCACTTTCAAAACCGTCTCCCTCTGCAAACTTCTTTAACCACATCGGAAAAATCTCATCATAAGCATCAGCAGATTTCGTCCCATCTACCCAAGGGAGCCATTTTCGTAAATGATTACGGTTTTGATCTAATAATTGATATAATTCCTCTTTATGATGTTTTTCTAGTAATTGTAGTTCGATTTCGTCATCTACTCGGAGTGTGAACATATTTTTCAGTCCCCTTTTTAGTTTTCTTATTATTCTAACACTTATATTTCAAAACGCGTACCAATATATCAACGATTTTTGAAATATATCGAACACAACTCCATATATATAGACGTTTCAACATTAATGCATAACCACGACAACATAAAAAAGACGCATAGCCAAGCTATGCGTCTTTCCTATTACTTCTCTGCAACTTGAACTTCTTTTACGTAAGCTGCTTCGAATTTTTGGATGTCTCCTGCGCCCATGAAAATTAGAACGCCGTTTTTATGTTTCTTTAATACATCCGTTGTTGTATCTGTAATTAGTTCTGCACCGTCAATACGCTTTTGCAGATCTTCGATTGTTAATTCACCTTTGTTTTCGCGTGCTGATCCGAAAATATCACATAAGTATACTTGATCAGCTTTGCTTAGGCTTTCTGCGAACTCATCTAAGAACTTTTCTGTACGTGAGAATGTGTGTGGCTGGAATACAGCGACAATTTCACGCTCTGGATGTTTTTGACGAGCTGCTTCAATCGTTGCATTAATTTCTGTCGGATGGTGTGCGTAGTCATCGATAATCACTTGCTCTCCCATCGGCTTTTCATTAAAGCGACGTTTTACGCCTTCAAAAGTTGTTAGCTGATGCTTAACTGCTTCTACATCAACGTTTTCATAATGGCAAAGCGCGATTACTGCTAACGCATTTAATACGCTGTGATTGCCGTATCCTGTAATTTTGAACGTGTCATAGTACGTATTACGAACGAATACATCAAAAATAGTACCATCTGTTCTCTTTTGGATGTTGCGTGCTTGGAAATCATTATCTTCTCCAAATCCATAGAAAATAACAGGTACTTTCGCTTGAATTTTTTGAAGTTCTTCATCATCTCCACATGCAATAATGCCTTTTTTCACTTGCAATGCCATCTCTTGGAATGCACTGAATACATCATTGATGTCTGCAAAATAATCTGGATGATCAAAATCAATATTCGTCATAATTGCATAGTCTGGATTATAAGACAAGAAATGACGACGATACTCACAAGCTTCAAATACAAAATACTTACTATTTTCTACCCCATGCCCTGTTCCATCTCCAATAAGGTAAGATGTTGGGTGTGCACCTTGCATTACATGGGCTAACAAACCTGTTGTTGATGTTTTTCCGTGTGCACCAGTTACAGCAACACTTGTGTATTGGCTCATCAGGTCACCTAAGAAATGATGGTAACGATGGACTGGGATGTTTAATTCTTTTGCTGCTACGATTTCTTCATGCGTATCAGGAAATGCATTTCCTGCAATAATCACTTGTCCTTCTTCTACATTATTCTTATCAAAAGGAAGGATCGAGATACTACGCTTTTCCAACGCTGTTTGTGTAAAGAAACGCTTTTCATAATCAGACCCTTGAACAGTATGCTTCATATCATGAAGAATTTGCGCTAATGAACTCATTCCTGTTCCTTTAATTCCTACAAAATGGTAAACTGTCATCTTAAAGAACCTCCAACATTTCGAACTAATACAACGGCCTATCTATAAGACAGTATATGAATCTTTTCTTATTTTGGTAATCATCATACATTTTTGATGTAGTGAAGTTATTCTTCCCTTCACTTATCAGGATAAACTCGTACGTACTTCTTTATATATCTATAACAAGTCCATTATAGCAAAAAAGAAGCCGCTATACTATGATAACAGAAAAACTGATAGGGTCAATCACCTATCAGTTTTTCTCTCTTTTACATCTCTTCTCTTTTTTCTAATTGAACACGCTCTAAACGTGGGTTTGGACGATATTTACGACCAGCTTTTGCTTCTGGTTTCCCATTTAATTCTACATTATCACCAGTAAAGCCAATATTCATTTTTAATAAGCTACTTCCTACCCCGTATATGTCAACAGGTACGTTTTGAGCTTCAAATTCACGAATACGCTTCTCATCAAATCCACCAGTTACAACGATGTCTACATGCTGGAATCCTTCTTCATCAAGTGCTTTACGAAGTGCGAATACAAGCGATGGGTTTACACCACGTGGATCGAATGTTCCAAGTACTTCTGGGTGGCGAATGAAGTATTGATCAATCATCGTGCGGGACGTATCTACACGTACACCTTTTAATGTTGATCCAAATTCACGCGCTACGCGAAGTGCATCTGTAATGACATCATTGTTGTAATCAATTAATACAACTAATTCATCTTCTGGGAATTTCTTATGATATGCTTTTGCCGCTTCTACAACATCACCATTAAACATTTGAATTAATGCGTGAGGCATCGTCCCCATACCACTTTTGCCCCACCATTCATTCATCGCATGCGTCGCTTGTGCGCTCATACCTCCGATGTATGCTGCATAACCGTCACCAGCTTGTTGTGTATAATGATCGTCACGATCTCCCATGAAAATAACTGGTTTTTCTTTATCTACGCTACGCGCAGCTTGGACAACGTTATATACGTTTGTCGCAACCGATGTACGACGAGCTAAAATCCCATCAATGACACCTTCTAAAAATCCGAAATTTTCATAAGGACCATGAATTGTTAACACTGTTTCAAATGGACTAATTTTATCGCCATCTTTTAAAGAGTTAATCTCAAGTTCCTCAGGATTTTTAGCGAATGTTTGTAGCAACGCAATTACTTCATCCGTTCCGCAAAGAACTGCATTTTCCTTTTGGAAAAATTGCATCGTTACAACACTTTTCGGGCGAAATTCTTCGATGATTTCTCTAGTCTTTAAAAAGTAAACGGCAGAGAACCACCCTTCTCCAACACGTTCGTCAAATTTAAATGTTTTATTTGTTAGTCTATTTATTTCACCTTTTAATTTTAATTCAATTTCTTTCATGTCGCTTTACTCCCTACTTTACTATCCAACATTTTCTCTTAGTATACAGCATAACCGTTTACTATACATTTGTTTCCTGCATAGCAGCGAATTCATCCTCAGAAATAAGGACATCTCTTGGCTTCGTTCCTCTTGCTTCAGAAATAATTCCTTGCGATTGCATCTCTTCAATGAGACGTGCTGCGCGATTATAACCAATGCGGAATTTTCGCTGTACAGAAGATGTGGACGCTCCCCCTTGTTCTACAACAAATTGACATGCTTCGAAGAACAATTCGTCTTCCGACTCAGCTTGTTCTGTTTTCGCTAATAAATCCTCTTGCTTAAATAAGTAATTCGGCTTCATTTGCTTTTTCACATGATCAACTGTCTTTTCAATCTCATCATCCGATACATATACACCTTGTACACGAACAGGCTTAGATGTACCGTTCCCTAAGAATAACATATCACCACGGCCAAGTAATTTCTCCGCGCCACCAATATCGATAATCGTACGCGAATCAACTTGAGATGATACAGTAAACGCAATACGCGTTGGAATGTTTGACTTAATTAAACCTGTAATAACATCTACAGATGGACGCTGCGTCGCTACTAATAAATGAATACCACAAGCACGTGCTTTTTGCGCAATACGACAAATCGCTTCTTCAACATCACCAGGTGCTACCATCATTAAGTCGGCTAACTCGTCAATGACAATAACGATATAAGGTAATGTTTCTCCCGGAATTTCTCGCTCACTTACAATCGTATTATAACGAGTTAAATCACGAGCACCTGCGTGCGCAAACAATTCATAACGACGTTCCATTTCCTCAACTGCCCATTTTAATGCAGCTGTTGCTGCTTTTACATCCGTAATAACAGGTGCTACAAGATGTGGAACAGAATTGTATGGTGCAAGCTCAACCATCTTCGGATCAATTAACATTAACTTCACTTCATGTGGTTTCGCTTTATATAAAATACTCGTTAAAATCGCGTTAATACACACACTTTTACCTGAACCCGTTGCACCCGCAATAAGTCCGTGCGGCATTTTTCGAATATCCGTTACAATTGGATCCCCTGAAATATCAAGTCCAAGCGCAACAGTAAGCGGTGATTCACTCTTTGTGAATACAGGACTTCTTAAAATTTCGCGAAGAAATACTGGCTTACTTTCTTTATTTGGAACTTCAATTCCAATCGCACTCTTCCCTGGAATCGGTGCTTCAATACGAATATCTTTCGCAGCTAAGCTTAACTTAATATCATCACTTAAATTTGTAATTTTATTTACTTTCACACCTGGGTCTGGCTGCACCTCAAAACGAGTGACTGCCGGACCTTGCGATACATTAATAACATGTGCTCCAACGTGAAAATTATTAAACGTTGTATCTAATAATTCTTTCTGCTCCTCTAACCATTCTGTATTATCTAACGCTGATTGCTGTGGAATCGACAACAGCGCTAATGGCGGAACAGTGTATGTCGGTGGTGTGTGCAATACATTTCGCATATCGTTCTCTCTTTGATTTACAACATATGCTTTCTCTTGTACTTCCGTACTTGAAATTGGCTTTTGTACTTGCTCTACCACTACTTGCTGTATTGGTTGTTCTTCCACTTGTGGCTCTGCTACTACTTGCTGCACTGGGTGCTCTTCCACTTGTGGTTCTGCTACTACTTGCTGCACTGGGCGTTCTTCCACTTGTGGTTCTGCTACTACTTGCTGCACTGGGCGTTCTTCCACTTGTGGTTCTGCTACTACTTGCTGCACTAGGTGCTCTTCCACTTGTGGTTCTGCTACTACTTGCTGCACTGAGTGCTCTTCCACTTGTGGTTCTGCTACCTCTTGCTGCACTGGCTTATTCTCTACTCGTACATTAGCAGAAGGCTGCATTGCATTTGCTCTAGCTGCATGTCTTTCCATTAATCGTGTTCTATCTTGTTTCAACATAACAACATTAAATGGTACATGACGCTTTTTCTCACGTTTTGGTTCTTCTTTTTGTACAAGCGGTTGTTCTTCTGCGACTGGTGTTTCCTCGGCAACTGGTTGTTCTTCTACAACTGATTGCTCTTCTACGACCGGTGCTTCTTCTACAACTCGTTGCTCTTCTGCGACTAGTGTTTCCTCGGCAACTGGTTGTTCTTCTACAACTGATTGCTCTTCTACGACCGGTGCTTCTTCTACAACTTGTTGCTCTTCTGCGACTGGCGCTTCTTCTACAACTGGTTGTTCTTCTGCAATTAAAACATCCGCAAAGCTTTGAACATCTTTCTTCGTTTGTTCATCAGCCTCAGCAACATGTATGAATTCACTCTTTTGTTCAATTGCTTCATCTTCTTGCTGAATTTCCTCAAGTGCTACAAATGTCTCTACTACAGGCGCGTTTATTTCTGCAATTACTTCAGCTTCTTCTGACTCTTCTGCTTCCGCAATTACTTCCACTTCTTCTGACTCTTCTACTTCCGCAATTACTTCAGCTTCTTCTGACTCTTCTGCTTCCGCAATTACTTCTACTTCTTCTGACTCTTCTGTTTCTGTAATTACTTCCACTTCTTCTGACTCTTCTGTTTCTGTAATTACTTCCACTTCTTCTAGCTCTTCTGTTTCCGCAATTACTTCTACTTCTTCTAGCTCTTCTGTTTCTGTAATTACTTCTACTTCTTCTGACTCTTCCGCTTCTGCAATTACTTCCACTTCTTCTGACTCTTCTGCTTCCGCAATTACTTCCACTTCTTCTGACTCTTCTGCTTCCGCAATTACTTCAGCTTCTTCTGACTCTTCTGTTTCTGTAATTACTTCCACTTCTTCAGGTGCCTCTGTTTCCATAACTACTTCTTCAAACTCTTCCGTTTCTGCAATTACTTCTACTTTTGACACTTCTTCTGGTATTTCCACAATGATTGTTTCTTCAAGTTTTTCTTCTGCTTTGACAATCACTGATTCTTCTGGAGCTTGCTTTTCTACTTCAATAGTAGGTTGTTTTATTTCTGTATTACGTTTAATTTCTTCTGATAATATTGTATCCTCGTGCTCTACTTTAGAAGCTACTAATTCTTCTTGTAGATTGTTTTCGTTTAACACCACTACATCTTTTTCTAGCTTAGCACTTTCCATCTGCTCAGCTACTGTTTTATGAAGTAATTCATCCGCTGAAACTTCCTGCGGTGTACTCATTTCTTGAATCACTTCTTTTTCTTCTACTAAAGGCACTTGGCGTTCAATTTCATAACCGTTTTTCTCTAGCCATTGATCAACTACTGACTTTTCTTCCTTTTTATTCTCTTCATATTGTTGCTCCCCTTGCTGGTTAGCAGCTCTATGACTAGAAGAAGTTGGTGCTTGTCCTTCTGAGAAATCAGATAATGTATATCCTTTTTTCTCTAACCATGCATCAACGACTGATTTACCCTCTACAGATATTTCAAGGTCTTCTCTTTCCTTTACTTCCTCCTGCTTTTCTTCCTTTTTCTCTACTGAAGGACGATTATATCCATAAATTGGCGAAATCATTTCTGTTGGACGAAATGGTCTACGGTTACTCTCTTGCGAAGGTACAGATGCCTTTTTAACGACAGACTCCCGCACCGGTTCATATTGCACTTCCGGCTCTTCATATGTAGAAACTACCTTTTCCACATACGGTCGTCTGCTTCTTTCCACCTTTATTCCTCTTTGGGCAGTCGGTTCTTCATATGTTACTCCTTGAACAGGTTGTTCTTCGAAGCGATTTACTTCGCTTTCATCCTCTTCATCGAACCCATTATCCGGTACTAAAGGAAAACGGCATTTACCTGCATTCCTACTTGCCATTTGTGCTTCTCTTGCTTCAGTGTAGTGGTTTACACGAGGAATTTTCGGCTGACTTTCAATTTGCTTTGGTACTTCTTTATTCATCGCTGTTTGTTCTTCCTCTTTGTTAAACAGCTTTTTCATCCAATCTAACATGCTTACCACTCTTTCTACTAAATAGTAACATCCTTTATTGTATCAGCATTCGGCAAAAAGTGCAGGTAAAATTAAGCATGTCATATTTATCCACAATATTCTAATTTACGAGTGTTTCATATGAAAAAACGCAGCCTTTCATATAAGACTGCGCTTAAGCTTTACTCTTCTGATATGCATCTATGCTATCCGTTACACTTTGCAATAAAGAATTTACATATTGCGGGTCAGATAATTTTTTATCTTCTTCATGGTTTGACATAAACCCAAGTTCTAATAACACACCAGGAACCTTTGCCCAATTAAATCCAGAAAGATCATCCCGAAATTTAATTCCATTTACTTTTACTTGCTGGTTCTCCCTCATTTTATTTACAATCATTTGAGAGATTTGAAGACTTTCCGCATAAATCTCTTTCGTATACGGACTTCCTTCTGCCGGCGTCAATACAGCGAATCCACTTTGGTTTGGATTTTCAGAACCATCTGCATGAAGACGTAAAAATAAATTAGCCTTATGATTATTTGCGAATGTCGCCCTTTCTTTATTACTTATATCAACGTCTTGTGATGTTCTCGTCATTAATACTTGTATCCCTTTTGCTTCAAGCTTTTCTTTTAATAAAAAAGCCATTTCTAATACAAGTACAGCCTCTCTTTTTTTCGTCACAACACCAGTTGTACCATCTGTCACTTTATATTTTTGCGTCGCTGCCCCTGGCCCAATCGGCTCTAAATTTAAATTCGCTTTTTGTTGATGCCCTGGATCAATAACAACGAGAAACTTTCCTTGTTTTTCATTACTCTCTACTTTTTGTTCATTATTTTGCACTGGTTGCTCAGCCGGCTGCACTGGCGTAGTTTCTTCTTTCTTTTCATCAGATGATACTTCCTCTTGCTTATGTTCTACTTGCTCATTCGTTTGAATTGCTTGCGATTCTTCGTTCTTTTCTTGTTCTTGCTGCTTTTCTACCGGTGCGTCTTCTTTGGTATCTTTGTTTTTCTCTTGTATAGAAGATGTAGTTTCTTTTTTCGGCTGCCCTTGTGAACAACCGGCCATATATATTCCAATGAATGCAATCATGCTCATTATTTTTATATACTTCATACTTCTCTCCCATCACTTTGCACCGGATTCAAAGTTTTTCTTATAATTGCCCTATAATCTCATCTATATTTCCAATATAAACTGGTTGCCATTTTTCTGTACCACGTTCTGCAGTATAAAGCGGATAAGCGTCATCATCTATATTTACGAAAACTGGATCGCCCATATCCGTTTCATATCCAATTGTAATCCATTCTTCTTTCCATTTTCCGTGTTCTTCACTTATTAATGAATTTTTATGTTTATCGTATCGGTAACCGATTTGTCCTTTTTCTAATTCACTTTCACTAAACAAATATATTTCATAAGTACCTAGCTCAACATCTTGCTGTTTTGAAGTTTCAATTCGTTTTAGAAGTTCTGCGATTTTTGGTTGCTGTTTCATACTTCTATCCCCTTCTACTTTTCTAAATTTTAACTAGTTTGTTTATAAAATACAATATAGATTTTAAGAAAAAAGGTGACATCCTTATCATATTAACAATTTTTTGAATATATCTATCACTACTCTCAATATATCAACGATTTTTTAAATATATCTATCACTATTCTCAATATATCAACGATTCAGCATGAAATTTCGAATTACCAACAATGAATGTAAAAAAAGAGAGGCTGTCCAAAAGGACAACCTCTCTTTTCTTATATCAATTAAAATTTGAACTCTTGTCCAACTTCAAAGCTATCTTCTAATACAAGAATACCTTTCTCTTGTGGAGCGTCTGGAAGCTCTAATTCACGTGCTGAACAAATCATTCCAGCAGAAGGAACTCCTCGAAGCTCAGCTGGCTTGATTAACATACCGCTTGGCATTACAGCACCAATTTTTGCAACGACAACTTTTTGTCCTGCATCAACGTTTGGTGCACCACATACGATTTGTAATGTTTCTGTACCGATTTCTACTTTACAGATGTTTAGCTTGTCAGCATTTGGATGCTTTTCTTTTTCAGCTACATAGCCTACAACAAATTTCGGAGAAAGATCTGCTTCTACTGTTTCTTCAAAGCCATTCTTCGCTAAAATTTTGTTGATTTTCTCTACAAGCTCTTTCGTTAATGTAAGGTTGCCTGTTTCTTTTACTTCTAAGTAAGAAGATGCATTAAAGATGTTGAATCCTGCTGTCTCGTTGCTTTCACGATCGTATACGCGTGCAACATCTCCTTTGCGATCAAAAGTACGGTTCTCTAAAGTAATATCTTGTAAGGCAACAATTAAAGTGTCACCAATTCCTTCAAGGTTGTAAAAAACGTTCACTTCGTTCATCCTTTCTCTTTTCCATCTGTCTTCTTCCGATTTTTCGCTAAAATAAAGATTGGTTCAAATTCTCCATCTTCATATACGAATGAAAGTGATGTAATCGGAACATGCCCTTCGGCAAAAAATTTCATTGTCATTTGTGCAATAATATCATAACCGATTTCGTTGACGATATCAGCAATAATTAATACATCTTGGTGAGGAACAGCAACAACCATGTCACCAGAAATCTTTTCACGCATCGATTGTAGTAACGATTCGTTTAAAATACGAGTCGCGTCATACCCATCATTTGTGTTTAAAAAGTAGAATGTATTACCCGCTACTGTGTCTTGTTTAAATTCATAACCTAATGAGCGTGCGTTGAATAATGCCATTTCACGCACTTGCTGTTCTGTAAGTTCTAATTTTTGTAATAGACGCTCATCAATTAGTCGATACGTTTTATTCGAATCTAACGCATAGTAAATACGTGTTTCCGCCGTATGATCCGTCATAATAAACGGATTTCCTTCTTCTGCTTGTTTCGGGAAAGAAGTAGAGCGAATAACAGGTAAAATTTTCGCTCCGCTATTTTCTTCTTTATGCATCGCAATTAGCGCTTCTTGTACGTAATAAGCAACTTCTTCAATTGCCTTTTCTTTGTTCACTTCCCATTTTGCCACAACTCCTGGAAGCGATACGTTAATACCTTTTTTGGAGTCTTTTTGTTCAATACGTAAAACTTCTTTCTCACTATCATACTGAAAGTCCCATTCTGGGCGAGATAATTTCTTTATTAACTCATCTTTCATCTTTTTACTTGTCATCTTCATCTCTTTTTTCCTCCCTTCCAAAAAAATAACCTCCCCCGCGAAGGTAGAGGTTGTTTTACAATTCAATTGGCAAATTGCCTTATTTTAAACCTTCAATGAACTCTTCGATTTGTTCTTGTGTTTTACGATCTTTGTTTACATAGCGACCAGTTTCTTCACCTTTATTGTACGCTACAAAGCTCGGAATGCCAAATACGTCTAATTTTACACATAGATCAATAAACTCATCGCGATCTACATAGTAAAATGAGAAATCACTATATTTCTCTTCTACTTCTGGCATAAATGGATCTACAAAGCGGCAGTCTGGGCACCATTCTGCTGAGAACATAAAGACTACATTCTCTTCATTTTTTAACTGTTGGAATTGCTCCATGCTTTCTAATGACTTCATCTATATTTCCTCCTCTAACGAGTGCATTTTTCATGTTATAATCTTTCTTTTATACTACCATACATCGCGCATGGTGCAAGGTTTATGCTTGCTTTTTGTCATACTTATATTGCCCAACTAACAACTTAACAACGTGTACAAATAATTCCGTACGATCGACATAATCCTCTGTAAAAATACCGATCGCACCTTCGTGACTACGAATATCTTTTCGCTGCACAAACTCTTCCATCACTTCGCTTAATTCCTTACCATCTTCAAGAGGTGCTAAAAAATCGTCTGGTAATGTAATACGCGCTCCTCCGGCCACAAATACTTTCCCATCACTTGTTGCTAGCGCGCCCCAGTTACACATAAATAAACCGTGCTCCGTTTTCATTACGCCGCCTTCTAGCCCAATACCAATTGGAGCTTCTCCTTCCTCTAGCGCTCGCTTCGCTCTATTAATCGCTCCTTGCATCGTCTCTTCATCTGAGAAAGGCTGAGCTGATACTCCTGACGGAACAGAAAGAGATGTAATTTCAGCATCTTTCCAAACCTTCTCCACAGCGCCAACCTTCGTTTTATTCTTTGATCCAACTACTACTTTCATTTCGTTCACCTCTATAAAAATTCTTCATTCTATTCTAATATCCGCTTCGGCACGAATTAAGTACCAACCACTATCACATACCACCAGGGAATCCCTTCTACCTATAAAAGAAGGTGGCTTTCCACAATATTACTGGTCCTAGACACAAAAACAGGCTTCCTCTTTCTTCCTACGCGCGGTCTTCACACATCATTCGAGCATCCATTAGGCACTGACCGCCACCACACACCGCTGGGTCATCTCTCCTACCTAAAAAAAGAAAGAGCTTTTAGCCCTTTCTTCTACGCGTTATTCTTAATTGTCTCTAACGTCGTTTTATCTGTTGTTCTTACAAGCTTCGTAATTAATTCTTTCGCCGCTGCATAATCATCAACATGTAAAATTGAAGCATGTGTATGAACGTAGCGTGCACAAACACCAATTACTGCTGATGGGATACCAGAGTTACTTGTATGTACACGGCCCGCATCTGTACCACCTTGTGAAATAAAGTATTGGTACGGAATGTTGTTTGTTTCTGCTGTATCTAAAATGAATTCGCGTATTCCTCTATGTGTTACCATCGTGCGATCGTAAATACGAAGAAGAGCACCTTTTCCTAATTGACCGAACTGTGTTTTGTCACCAGATGCATCGTTTGCTGGACTTGCATCAAGCGCATAGAAAATGTCTGGTTGAATCATATTTGCAGCTGTTTGCGCTCCGCGGAGGCCTACTTCTTCTTGTACAGTAGCACCAGAATATAATGTATTTGGTAATGTTTCATCTTTTAATTCTTTTAACAATTCGATTGCAAGACCACATCCGTAACGGTTGTCCCAAGCTTTCGCCATAATTTTCTTCTCATTTGCCATCGGTGTGAATGGGCAAATCGGCACGATTTGTTGTCCTGGTTTTACACCAATTTCAATCGCATCTTCATAACTATCTGCACCTATATCAATTAACATATTTTTTATATCCATCGGTTTTGCACGTTGCGCGTCACTTAATAAATGAGGAGGAATAGAACCAACAACCCCAATAACAGGACCATTCTTCGTCATAACTTGTACACGCTGTGCTAATAGAACTTGACTCCACCATCCGCCTAACGTTTGAAAACGAAGCATTCCGTTTTTCGTAATTTGCGTAATCATGAAACCTACTTCATCCATATGACCTGCTACAAGAACACGCGGGCCAGTTTCGTCCCCTTTTTTCAGACCAAATACGCTACCTAAACCGTCTTGTACAATTTCATCCGCATATTTGCTTAATTCTTGTTTCATAAAACGGCGTACATCATGTTCAAAACCTGATGCGCCTTGTAATTCTGTTAACGTACGAAATAATTGTAATGTCTCTTTATTCACGAAGTCCCCTTCTTTCAAACCTTAGTAGAATACCTCTTTTATTGTAACGAAATTTTCGAAATGTTTCTAGTTTCTTCTTTTTTAGCTGTATTTGCTTTATAATTATTATCGGTACACTATTTTTATTTTATAGAATTGAGGTGAATATATGAGCTGGAAAGGTTTAGTAGCAGGTCTTGGCGTTGGGTTCGCAGCTGGTTATCTCGTTGCAAACAAGGTACAAGAACAATCCCATATTTCTTCAGAAAAAGCATTGAAAATGGTGAAACAAGCATTAAGTCATAAAGGTGAAATTACTGGCTCTTGGGTACATATGGTTCCAGAGACATTTGAAAAATATGATGTCGCATATGAAGTTTATCGCGGCGGTCTTACGACAATGTTAAATGATATACAAGAACGATTTGAATTTTTAGTTGATGCTAAAACAGGTACTGTTTTAGAGGTTATAGCAGCATAAAAAGGAGGGTTCCCATTAGGTGAACCTCTTATTTTTTTGAAATTGCGGGTATTGATTAAAATTATATCAGCGATTTTCCGAATATATCGGCGCAGCTCAATTTATATCAGCGATTTCCCAATTATATCGGCGCAACTCAATTTATATCAGCGATTTCCCAATTATATCGGCGCAACTCAATTTATATCAGCGATTTCCCAATTATATCGGCGCAGCTCAATTTATATCAGCGATTTCCCAATTATATCGGCGCAACTCAATTTATATCAGCGATTTCCCAATTATATCAGCGTTTGTTTAAATATATCGACTTACCGACAAAACCCGACAATAAAAAAGAGGCTGCTCCAATAAATATGATGGAACAACCTCCTATTTTTATGCTTCTATACTCGTTTTCCGTTCTACTTTTTCTACGATATGCCCTTCCTCATTCCACTTCACAGCGCGATAATATGCGTCATGGTAAAACGTAAACCATGCCTCTTTTTCAGCACCATACTTCATCCACTTTTGTTTATTTTCAATCGAGGTCATCGGATAATCGTCGTATGCCATTACCCATAATACATTTTGATGTGCGTGCGTCGGTAATAGGTCTGCTAAATGAAGCATCGTTTCCCCATGGCTTTCTAAAGCAATAACTGCATGTCCATCACTATGACCACCTGTATGCACCATTTTTATTTCATCTGTAATTTCTATTTCTTGCTGGAACGTAACAACTTGATCTACAATCGGCTCCCAATTTTCCTTCCAATATGTATTACGGGATCTAATATTTGGGTTCCTCATTTCATTCCACTCTGTTTCACTTACGTAAACTTTCGCGTTCGGAAACGCTGGTACAAGGTGATCACCTTCCCATTTTGTTAAACCAGATGCATGATCAAAATGAAGGTGCGTCATTAAAACATAGTGAATATCTTCTGGCTTTAATCCTAGTTTTTCTAATGATTCATAAACCGATGATTCTTCTGTTACACCTTGATTCCGCTTCATCTTCTCATTCAATTTACCGTTTCCTATTCCTGAATCAATGAGCATATTTCCATCTTTCGTTTGTAAAAGTAACGGATCTGTTCGTAAGTAAATATGATTTGTGTCATTATGTTTATATTTACGTGACCAAAGTACTTTCGGCACAACACCAAACATTGCCCCTCCATCTAAATGTGTATTTCCGCCTTTTAACCACGTTACTTTTATATCTCCAATTTGTAACTGTTCCATTACACATCCCCCTTTCAATTAATCTTAACATAAAATTCTGATTATTTTAGATATAAAAAACCTATGCATTACTGCATAGGCTCTGTACGATATTTTGCTTCAACTCGGTAAATACGATGACCTTTACTAGAGAATTTCTCTTCGTATTCAGTCATGATGTTACCTTCAAAGTCGCTGTTATGAAGATCTAAGCTTAAGTAAGTTAGTAACATACCATACTCAGCCATACTCATAAGAGAATATTCAAATAAACCTTGGTTATCTGTTTTGAAATGAATTTCTCCACCTTCTACTAACACTTCTTCGTAATTACGTAAAAACGTTTTATACGTTAAACGACGCTTCGTATGACGCTTCTTTGGCCATGGATCTGAGAAGTTTAAATAAACGCGATCAATCTCACCTTTTGCAAAGAAAACTGTTAAATCTTCAGCATCTTTATTAATTAACTTTAAGTTTGGCACTTCTTCTTCAATTAATTTATCAAGTGCATCTACAACAACACTTGTGAATTTTTCAATTCCAATATAATTAATATGTGGATTCGCTTTTGCCATATCATACATAAAGCGGCCACGACCTGTACCTACTTCAATATGAATTGGTTGTTCATTTCCAAATACTTCTTTCCAGTTACCAGCGCGCTCCTCTGGGTTTCCGATTACGATATGTGAATACTCGTTAATTCGATCCATTGCATATGGTTTATGTCTTAAACGCATAGATGTCTCCCTCTCTTTACAAAACTATTTTAAAGGAATAATTCCTTCTTTCTTTTTTTAATCAATCTACCAAACAAAAAACCAAGTACGTACGAGCACTCGGTCCGTTTCTTTCAAGTATAAGATGTACCATTTTGATAAAAACTACATACAGCATTAAACATTCCATGACGAAACAGCTTTTTCTCTTACATTTGAAGAGAAAAACAATCGAAAGGATGATCCGTTCATGCCAATTAATCAACAACATCAATTAGAAGTGCTGAAAGATATTTTAGTCAACCACCAAAGTGATTGCTGCGGGACAGTTTCAGAATGCGAGCAATTAGAGCGCCTCATTCAATCGTTACTCGCAAACGATAATATAAGTAGTGACGCTAAAACAATGCTAAACGATGTATATTCTTATAGTCAATCGGGTAAATCTTCCTCTAATTTGGACAACCATATTTCCAATAATCAAGAACAACTCACTCAGTGGATTGCTGGAATGGACAATTTTTCTTAAGTATTATTCTGAAGCAAGTAGTTGCTGTAAATATTGATGCCAATATTCAGCTTCTGCTTGCTGTTTTTTTGTTGTATGCCATTGAATAGACAAAATCGTTTGTGCTATCACATACCATCTCATACGCCTAAGCAGCGATTCATCCATTTCAATATCATAATAACCGAGCCACTCACTCCACTCCTGGCGCGGAATGTACCAATATAATAACATACCGAGGTCTAGAGCTGGGTCAGCAATTACAGCTCCATCCCAATCAATTAAAAACAATTCATCTTCATCCGACAATAGCCAGTTGTTATGGTTTACATCACAATGGCATACAACGAATTCATTGTATTCAATAGCTTTTAATGAATCCATTAAATATTGAAGGCCTTGCTGAATTGTTTCATCATCCCTTATATCTCCTCTTAAAACGAGTTGCAGTTGTTGTAATAACTCTTGTGCGTGAAGCGGCTGCTTCCCAAGTCTTTGAATCATCTGTACAAGCGCTTTAGAGGAGTGTATTTTCTTCAAAAGTTTCGCAACACGTTCTAGTTTCATATCCTCTGGCTCTAGCTTCTGTCCCGGAAGCCATTTTTGAGCAGAAATTACATCACCATTCGTTACCCTTCTTGTCCAAAGTAATTTTGGAACAATTCCTTCTGCTGACAATACCGCTAAAAAGGGCGATGTATTCCGCTTTAAAAATAACTTCTGTTGTCCGTTTTGCGCAATATATGCATCGCCCGTTACTCCACCAGCCGGTACAAGACTCCACTCTTTTCCTAATAATTGTTCCAACCATTCCATATTCATTACCCGTTAACAAATCCTTATCTTTTATAGTTATGAAAAGAAAAACCGCAACATTTCTACACATGTTGTGGATTCATATATTTTACTGTAAATGAAAAGAAAAATTAGCCTAAGCCAAAAATCCTCTATTTTATTTTACAAAACCTGTCATAGAATGACAACTTATCAAAATCGTCACCTTTGTCAATTCTACATTTATTACATTCTCATCGTCAAGTAGCGATTTGTCACATTATCGTCAATATATACGTGCTAATTGGAGCGAGCCTAAGTTCCTTTCCTCTAAATGAAGAAATTGGCTCTATTTTCGCTTCGTTTTCGTTTACTAACACATGCCACGTTGCTTCTTTCGGAAGTTGCACAGTTTTAGCTTCTAAACCGCTATTAAATAAGACGATAATCTCTTTCCACGGCCCAAACGATTCTGCATGCTCTAGGTGATATGCAAGTACTTCTGTAGATGTTTGTAAAAAAGTCATATGTTTTTTTATAAGGTCTGCATTTTGTAATCGGAATGCCCCATGCTCTTTACGAATCGCAATTAAACCTTTTATATAGTTAACGGTTTCTATCTCTTTCTCTTTTTGATCCCAATCTAATTGATTGATCTCATCATTTGCATTATAACTATTTTCATTTCCTTTCTTCGTACGATAAAACTCTTGCCCTGCGTGTAAGAAAGGAATGCCTTGTGAAAGAATAACCATTGCGCTCGCTAATAGGTGACGTTTTTTCAAAATCGTTTCTGATTCTTCATTACTGCGCACTAGTTTATCCCACATCGTCATATTATCATGACATTCTACATAGTTAATGCTTTGCGCCGGCTCTAAAAACAACCCTGTTTCTTTCATACTTAAAAGACTTCCTGCTGCAATATACTGCAAATGATTACAGTCTACATGCCCACCAAATGCAAAACCACGCTTATTTATATGAAATGTACTCCCTTTTATCCCATCACGAAATTGATCATTAAACTGTGCGATATGTGGCATTTTCTTCGCATTATTTAACGTTGCTTTTTCCTCAAGAGGAAGCGGTGTTTGTAAATCCCATCCTTCTCCTAATAACAAAGCATCTCGTTTTATGTTTCGCACTTCTTTCTCTATCATATTCATTGTATCAATATCTAAAATTCCCATTAAGTCGAATCGGAATCCATCGACATTGTATTCAGTAAGCCAATATAAAATAGACTCTACAATGAATTTCCTCATCATTTTCCGTTCAGACGCTATATCATTTCCGACTCCCGTCCCATTAGAAGGCATACCATCTTCACCATGACGAAAATAATATCCTGGAACAAGCTTCTCAAATGATGATAGCTCTCTTTCATAAACATGATTATATACAACATCTATAATCACCCTAATACCTTGTTCATGAAATGTTTCAATTAGTTGTTTGCACTCAACTATCCTGTTATACGGATCAGAGGGGTTTGTAGCATAATATCCTGTTGGTGCATTGTAATATAATGGATTGTACCCCCAATTATAGGCAGAAGAAGAATTCGCCTCATCCACACCACCGAAACAATATAAAGGCAATAATTCAACATGCGTAACGCCTAAATCTTTTATATGAGACAAACCTGTCAATGTCCCATTTCGTCCTGTTGTTCCTTCTTCCATTAGCCCTTTATACGTCCCTTTTTTACCCACTCCACTGTTCGGATGAATAGTAGCATCACGAATATGCAATTCATACAATATGGCATCTGTCATTGCTTGTAATGGTGGTAATTGCTCTCGTTTCGTTACAGTCGTCTTTTCTAAATCGATAACAATGCCATACTTTCCATTTACAGTCACTGACTTTGCGTAAGGATCCACCGCTTCGTTCCATATTAAATTAATACAAACAAGAAATGTATAGCGTGCTCCGTCTAAATCACCTTGTAATGTTTGAATCCAAACTCCGTTTTCTCCCCTGTACATTTCATGATCGGTATATTCTTTATCGCTCTTATAAATTCTTACTTTCGCAAGCCTTGCAGTTGGAGCCCATACTTTAAATGTCGTTTCTTGTTTTTGATACACAGCACCTAAATCTGTACCTTCGTAATAATACTTTTCATCGAAAATTTTTGTTCGAATAACAGCACCTATTTGTAAATCAGTTTCTTCATTCCGTTCATCTCGTACTGTATAATACTTCCCCACATCTAGCGGCTCTTCTATAAAGCACTCATACTTCGTTGCATCTGGAAGCGCAATAGTATGAGTAATCGGTAAATCTTTCACATTACTTCCTTCTTGCAAACGAAATGTCCGACTTGTTCCATACGCATGTGGGAGCAAAATTGTAATTTTATTCATTTCATCTAAATAGGCATCAAATGGACGTTTTACTTTCAACATAAAAAAATCACCATCATTCTCAAAGTTAAAATAAAGTGAAACTTTAATGAGCGAGAAAATTTTTCCATCCTCACTTATTATTAGCCTTCACCAATTAGGCGAGATAAAATGATCTGCAAATGATAAGGCTTTTCTTATCAACAAGACTCTATACAGTAACTCCATTCTTCTCTATAGTATATTCACCTGCATAAAAAACGTTTTCAACATTCTATTTTTGTAATTTTATTTCAGCAATCGATTTATACTTCGGGGTTTCTTTCACGTGGGATTCGTATAAAGTAATTGTATCTGCTTGAAATGATATTTCAGGCACTTCTTTTATACTTTCTAAACGAAACTTTTCTTCTCCTATCCATTTACGAGCAACGGTAATATGCGGGTGATACGGGCGTATTTCTAGAGAAAATCCATTTTCTTCACAAATGGCATGTACTTGCTTTTGCAACTGAAACAAATCGTGATTCTCACTTACCTTCGCCCAAAAAATACGGGGCTGATCTTCCCTACCAAACGTTGAAAAACCTTGTAACGTGAACGATAGTTCTTTTGTTTCTGCAACTGTTTGTAATCCATTCTTTATTCCCTCTAATTGTTCCTCCGTTGCACTCCCTAAAAATGAAAGGGTAATATGATAGTCTTCTTTATGTACCCATGAACGAAATTGTAATTCCTCTTGCATGTCCTTTTTATAGTTATACAGCATTTCTTTTATATGATTCGGTAACGTAATTGCGACAAAATAATGCAGTTCCATGTACATCTTCTCCTTCTTTCTATTGTTGCTTTTCTTTCTTATCTCATTCAGGTAAAAAGAAGCCGCTCTCCAAAATAGAGAGCGGACATTATTTATATATCCATTACTTCGCTAATTCATGAATTGCTTGTGCGTAAATTGCTGTTGCTTTTAATAAGTCTTCAATTTCGATATACTCATCTTTTTGATGTGCAAGTTCTTCTTTTCCAGGGAATAGCGGGCCAAATGCCACACCAGCTTTTAATGAACGAGCATAAGTACCGCCGCCGATTGCTAATAGTTCTGCTTTTTCACCTGTTTGTTCTTCATACACACGTTGTAACGTACGGATTAATACGTGATCTTTATCGACGTGATGTGGGCGAGAATTAGAATAGTCAGCCACTTCAAAACCATGCGTATCAACATATTCTTTCAACTTCACAATTGTTTCTTCAAAGTTAGTTGTAACTGGGTAACGTACGTTTAGCCCTAAGTTACCACCGTTTTCTTTCGTATAAGAAATGCGACCGACATTCACTGTTAACGGACCGCTAATTTCATCTTTATAAGCAATAGTAGCTTTTTCACCAAAAATATCACCAGTAAATGTTTCTGTTGCAAATGTCGCAAATGCAGTTGCTTTTCCATCAAGTGAAACTGTAGTTAAGAAGTTTGCTAATAATAAACCTGCATTTTCTCCTTTTTCAGGAGTAGATCCGTGCGCTGAAATTCCTTCTATTTGCAACGTCACTGCATTTCCTTCTATAGTCGATTTCCCTATTTTTTTAGCAGTTTGTAAATACTCTTCATATGCTACTGTAAGTGCATTTACATCTTCTCCTGTAATAACCGCTTCTGCAAAATCAGGAACCATATTTAAACGGCGCCCTGAATCAAATGAAACAAGTTCATATGTACCTTTTTTCTCTTTACTACCATTTTGCACAACTTGTATATCAGAAATTCCTTTTTCTGCATTAATAATTGGAAAGTCTGCATCTGGTGCAAAACCGATTGTTGGCATTTCTTCATTTTTAAAGTAGTGATCTACACATTTCCAATTACTTTCCTCATCTGTTCCTATAATCATACGAACACGTTTGGAAAGAGGTAAGCCTAATTCTTTCACAATTTTCATCGCATAATATGCTGCCATCGTTGGGCCTTTATCGTCAATTGCACCACGTGCAAAAATCTTTCCATCGCGAATATCCGCACTATATGCAGGAGTCGTCCAGCCATCTCCTTCTGGTACAACATCAACGTGACAAAGAATGCCTACTAACTCTTCTCCTTGTCCCATTTCAAGATGACCTGCATATCCTTCTAAATTTTTAGAAGCAAAACCTTCAGTTTCTCCTTTATGTAACATGAAAGATAAAGCTTTTTCTACACCTTCACCGAATGGTGCGCCCTCTTTCGCCGATTCTTCTTCCCATACACTTTTAATTTGTAAAAATTGTTGTGTATCACGAATTAAATCATCTTTTCGTTTCGCAACTTCTTCTGTCCAATTAATTGCTGACATCACGCATCCATCCTTCACTATATTGTTTCTTTCATCATAACAAACCGAAATCTCTTATGCCATACACGAAAACTAAATACCGAACAATTGTAATATTTCAGATATTTCTTATTAGTTTTTCTTTTATTTTTTCAAAAAAATTTGCAGGAATTTGGCGTTTTACGTAGAATTTTATGTGTTAGTTGACTGACCATATATACAATGTCAACTACCAATATTTTTCTATATGAATATTTGTTAAATTTCTGTAAAATTTAAGTAGATTAAAGCATGAATTTTATCATGTAGAGTACAATGGTAGTAACGACCTTCTTTCCTGAATGGGGTCAAAAAAACTAGTAGAGGAGTGGTTTTCTCTTGAAACCTACAACTACTCGTATGCTAACACGCATTAAATCAATTTATATGTACATCAATGAAAACGGAACGGTAACGACGAAAGACCTTGTAGATGAGTTCGGGATCACACCGCGAACGATACAACGTGATCTAAATGTGTTGCAGTTTAATGAACTCGTGTATAGCCCTTGCCGCGGTAAGTGGACAACAACAGGAAAGAAAGTGAGAATGACCTCATAATGAAAAATAATTGTATGTAAATAAATACATACCCCTTTCTAATAATTAGAAAGGGGTCTTTTCTGCGCCTATAAAGGTACTACTTTTCAGTATCTACTTGATATGTTTTTAACATTTCTACTTCTTCATCTGTTAGCTCTCGGTATTGTCCAAGTTCTAGTTCTTCATCTAATACTAACGGACCCATCTCTGTTCTCTTTAGGTAGACTACTTTTTTCCCTACCGCTTCAAACATACGTTTCACTTGATGGAATTTCCCTTCCGTAATCACAAGCTCAATTTCAGAAATATCATCGCTTTTCAATATTGTAAGTGCACCTGGCTTTGTTTCATAGCCATCATCTAAAATAACACCTTTAGCAAACTCTTTTACATCCTCTTCTGTTACTACTCCTGCAACGTGTGCATAATATTTTTTCGGCACATGCTTTTTCGGAGATAATAATTGATGTGATAACTTCCCATCATTTGTTATCAATAAGAAACCTTCCGTATCGATATCAAGTCGTCCAACTGGGAACGGATCAAAGATTGCATCTTCTAATTCTAATAAATCTATTACTGTTTCATGATTATCATCTTCCGTCGCTGAAATAACACCTTGTGGTTTATGCATCATTAAGTAAACAAATTCTTTGTATTCCACAACTTCACCGTGAATCATAACTTCTTGCTCTTCTACATTTACATGAACTTTCGCATCTTTTACTGGCGTTCCATCAATTTTCACAACGCCGTCTTTCAATAATTTCTTTACTTCTTTTCTACTTCCATATCCCATATTTGCTAATAATTTATCTAATCTCACGTTTTTCACCTTCTTTATTTATCATAGAAAAGGGGACGTAATTACGCCCCTCTTGATTTCAACTTTATTTTAAATCTACTACCAAGTTTACGTTGAATTTTATCTAATGCTTCTCCGCCAAATACTCTTTCAAGTACTCCTGTGCGGATTGCTAACAATCCGTAAACAAGACCGCCAATACCTGCACAAATTGCAACTGTTATAAGAGCACCCATACGGCCATCAGGCGAAATCATGAAGGATAGAAGCCATTGTGATAGTTTTACAGCAACGACCATTATAAGTGTTAGTACTGCAATTTGGAATGTTCTTTTATATACAACACCGAATGAATAGTGTGCGTATTTTTTAATTTGTTGATTTGTGTACCAAACAGAAGCTAAGAAACCAACTGCTGTTGCTAGAATTGCTCCTACTGTACCGAAATAACGAATAAAGATTACGTTACATACAAATTTCAAAATAACGCCCATTATAAGCGCAATAATCGCATGCTTCTGCTGGTTAATACCTTGCAGGATTGCCGCTGTTACTGTAAATAAAGCGAATAACAACGCAACTGGTGCATACCACATTAATACTTGTCCACCTAGTGGATCTGAATCGTAAAACGCAGTATAAATTGGATATGCCAGTGAAGAAATACCGACAACTGCTGGCAATGTTAAAAACATATTCGCCTGGAATGTTTGTGTAATTTGTAATTTCAAATAACGGTATTGTTTTTCAGTAAATGATTTTGTAATTGCTGGTACAAGCGTTAAACTAAACGCTGTTGCAAGTGATACAGGAATCATAATTAGCTTATGCGTCCACATTGTGAAAATACCGAGAGCTCGCTCTGCGATATCACCTTGACCAATCGCCTGCATAATTGAGTTAAATGTCAATGTATCAATTTGTTGATATAAAGGAATTGTTAACCCAATTACAACGTAAGGAATCGCATATGCAAATAACTCTTTAAACAATTGAACGGTGCTTACTGTTGATTCTGGTACAGTTTGTTCAATTAGATATTGATCCAAATATTTTTTACGTTTTAACCAGTACCAAATTAACACACCGAGTGCTCCAACCGCTGAAACGAACGCAGCAAATGTCGCTACTCCAACTGCTGTTGCAACTGTACCGCCAAGTACTTTAATAACGATAAAACTACCTGCTAATAAAAAGACGATACGAATAATTTGTTCAATAATTTGTGAAACGGTAGTTGGTCCCATAGACTGGTGACCTTGGAAATAACCACGAATTAAACTCGCTGCTGGTACAACAATAAGTGCGAAACTTACAAGACGAATAATCGTCGTAACTTCTCCTACATTATTGTGTATACTTTGTTTACCAAGCATCGCTTCTGCAAACAATGGCGCCGTCATGTACAGTACTAGGAACGAAAGAACTCCTGTTACTATCATCATAACCATTCCCGAGCGGAACATTCTCCGGCTCGTTTTATAATCGCCAAGCGCATTATATTTGGAAACAAATTTTGAAACAGCAAGTGGCACACCTGCCGTTGCGATACTTAAAAAGATCGTATATGGAATGTATCCATATGTATAGAGCGTTCCGCCTTCTGTTCCTACTAATGCATGAAACGGAAAGACGTAAATCATGCCTAAGAACTTTACTAAAAATGTCCCTAGCGTAACAATAAGCGTTCCGCGCAGAAATTTCGAATCGGACATACAAAAATCCTCCTACATCTACATAAAGTGAAACTATAATTAGTTGGAGACTTCTCTCCTACTCCTTATTAGTTGAACCATTCGAGCATTTACAGGCTAACAGACTCCCTATTTACTTCTCCTAAATCTTGAGATTTTAGTCTTATCGCCTACAAATGGCAGGATAGTGCTGAACTCTAACTTTTGTATTGTACCACAATTCTCTCATTAAGCAGTACTTCACTCTATTTTTCTTTTAAGGGAAAACATGCTATTCTTTTAGGCAGGAAATGTAGAAAATGAGGTCGATATATTATGCATTATGATGTTATTGTCATCGGCGGCGGTCCTTCTGGGCTAATGGCTGCAATTGGTGCTGCAGAAGAAGGCGCAAATGTCTTACTTCTTGATAAAGGAAATAAACTTGGGCGTAAACTTGCAATTTCTGGTGGCGGACGCTGTAACGTAACAAACCGTCTACCACTTGATGAAATTGTTAAACATATACCAGGAAACGGTCGCTTCTTATACAGCGCTTTTTCTATTTTTAATAATGAAGATATTATTACATTCTTCGAAAATCTTGGTGTTAAATTGAAAGAAGAAGACCACGGTCGCATGTTCCCTGTGTCAAACAAAGCACAATCTGTTGTAGACGCACTTTTAACACGATTAAAAGACTTAGGTGTAAAAATTCGTACAAATACGCCTGTTGAAACGATTGAATATGAAAATGGTCAAACGAAAGCAGTTATACTGCAAACAGGTGAAGTGTTAGAAACAAATCACGTCGTTATCGCTGTTGGCGGAAAATCAGTTCCTCAAACCGGATCTACTGGAGACGGATATGCTTGGGCTGAAAAAGCGGGTCATACAATTACAGAATTATTCCCAACAGAAGTACCTATCCTTTCAAACGAGCCGTTTATACGTGACCGCTCATTACAAGGTCTTGCTTTACGTGATATAAACTTAAGCGTATTAAACCCGAAAGGAAAAGCTATCATTTCTCACAAAATGGACATGCTCTTCACTCATTTTGGCCTATCTGGTCCTGCTGCTCTTCGCTGTAGTCAATTCGTCGTGAAAGCACTGAAAAAGTTTAAAACGAATACAATACAAATGAGTATTGATGCATTGCCAGAGGAAAATAGTGAGCAACTATTTCAGCGCATGCTGAAACAAATGAAAGAAGATCCGAAAAAAGGAATTAAAAACGTTTTAAAAGGTTATGTTCCTGAACGTTACTTCCTATTCTTATTAGAAAAAAATGAAATTGACGGCAGCGAACAAGCTGGACAAGTTTCTCACGAAAAGATTCGTGCACTTGTGAAAGACTTTAAAGAGTTTACTGTGAATGTAAATGGTACGCAGTCAATTGAAAAAGCATTCGTTACTGGCGGCGGTGTATCCGTGAAAGAAATTAACCCGAAAGAAATGTCTTCTAAATTTACGAACGGCTTATATTTCTGCGGAGAAGTTCTTGATATTCATGGTTATACTGGTGGCTATAATATTACATCAGCCCTTGTTACTGGTAGAATTGCCGGAACGACAGCTGGAGAAAACGCGAAAATGCAGTATTAAAAAAAGAAACAGGGATTCCTGTTTCTTTTTTTATAGGTACATGAAATTATATGAGCGATTCCACAAATATATCAGCGATTCCGCAACTTATATCGGCGATTTTCCAAATTTATCAGCGATTTTGCAACTTATATCGGCGATTTCCCAAATTTATCGACTTACCGACAAGAAGCGACAAATATCTGCTCCATGTAACTTTCCATTGCTTTTTTGTTGCTTTATTTACCTTAGTACCTTTATATTTTATATTGTTGAATATTTAAAAAAGGGTAAGGGGAAAACAAATGAGAAAAAAAGTCATGATGTCTTTAATGTTAATGACGTTTCTTTCTGCGGTAGAAGGAACGATTGTTAGTACAGCAATCCCTCGTATAACGAGTGATTTGTCAGGCGTCGAACTTGTTAGTTGGGTATATGCAATTTATATGCTTGCAACAGCTGTTTCGACTCCAATATACGGAAAGCTCGCTGATTTATTTGGCCGTAAAAAAGTTTTACTAATCGGAGCTACAATCTTTTTAGTCGGTTCTGCACTTTGCGGAATCGTTACATCGATGGAACAATTAATCTTCTTCCGCGCGCTTCAAGGTATCGGTGCTGGTGCTGTTATGCCAATCACAATGACGATTATTGGAGACTTATATAGCGAAGCGAAAGACCGCGCGAAAGCACAAGGTTGGATGAGTGCCGTTTGGGGTGTATCCGGTGTTATCGGACCGTTAGTAGGTGGATTTTTAGTTGATTCCCTTTCTTGGCGCTATATTTTCTTCCTAAACGTTCCATTCGGAATTATCGCTTGCTTAATGATTGCAATTTACTACAAAGAATCTATTAAACCTGCTAAGCATCATATCGATTATCTTGGTGCAACAGTCTTCTCATTAAGTACAATCGCTCTACTATATGCATTATTAACAGGTAGCAGTAAGCAAAACTGGGGAGACATGACAATTATCGGCCTATTAATCTTTGCCGCTATTTCATTTATTATTTTCTTATTCATCGAGAAAAAATCTCCAGAACCATTAATTCCGCTAGCACTTTTCTCTAACCGTACATTATCTACGATAAATATATTAACTCTTATTGCTGGCGCAATGATTATTAGTATTACAATGTACCTTCCAATTTGGAGCCAAGGTGTATTAGGGAAAAATGCTACAGAAGCTGGACTTATTTTAATGCCAATCCCTGTTATGTGGACATTTGGCGCTATTTTCTCTGGTAACTTAGTAGGCAAATTAAAAACGAAACAAATCATTTTACTTGGAGCTAGCATTTTATCAGTCGCTACGTTCTTATTATTTACACTATCAACAAATTCACCATCGTTCCTTATTTATGTAGCAGTCGGATTATTCGGCTTAGGAATGGGGCTTGTGACACCGATTTACATGGTAACAATTCAAGCAGCCGTACCAGCTCATACACGCGGAACAGCCGTTGGTTTAAACACATTTATTAATACATTCAGTCAAACGTTAGGTGCTGCAATCTTTGGAACAATCTTTAATACGATGATTCATGCACGCGGCATTAAAAACCTTGATCTTGTATCTGGTGGACACGGCGGGACTACAGCAAGTGTAGCCACTGAATCACAATCCGCATTAGCTGCAAGTGTACACGTTATTTATATGAGCACTTTCGTATTAGCAGTATGTACATTAATTATCGGTTGGCTTTTATTAAAGCCAGCTACACAAACAAGTGAGCAACAATAAAAAGGATGACCATTTTGGTCATCCTTTTTTTATTCTTCATTCTCCACAATATGTTTCAGCATGGATAATTTATTATCCCAAAAACGTTCATAATATGAGAGCCATTGTTGTAATTCTTCTAATGGTTCTGGATGCAAACGATATATCTTCTCTCTTCCGCTCTTTCTTCCACTTACTAAATTCGCTTCCGAAAGAATATGAAGGTGCTTTACAACCGCAGTACGACTCATCGGAAAATGATCCGTTATTTTGGAAATCGGTAACTCTTTGTCACTTAATAACCGTATTACTTCTCGGCGGGTTGGATCAGCAATTGCTTGAAATACATCATATTTCGCTGCTGACGAGGACACTTAGCCTTCGACAACCTTTTTCAGTTTTTCATTTACAATCGCTACCCAACCACCGCTCATTCTATCGCGAATAATAGAGCTCTTCGCATTTGCTTTCGGAAGAATTTCATCAGGATGTTTCCAGCCGCCGTGAATTAACGTAAATTCTGTTTTGTTATCTCCTAAGTCTTTCAAATCAAATGAAACAACCCAGCCATCTGTATCCCATGAGAAAGATAAATGGTTTGGCTCATCAATTTCTAACACTTTACATGGTGATGGCCCAAATGGTGATTGCACATGAAATTCATGTCCTACCTCTAATACAAAATCATTTGGCATAAACCATGACGCAATCCCTTCTGCAGTTGATACTACACTCCATACCTTTTGAATAGACGCGTTAAAAACGATTGTTTGTTTAATATCATTTAATGTATTTTGTTGTTCCATCTTCATTCTCCTTTACTCGGCGTTATAACATAACACCTTTTGGTTATACTTCGATAATATAACACCTTTTAGTTTCATGTCAACGCTAATTCTTTTACTGTTGAGAAATTCTCAACATTTTTTCAACAGGACAAACACCCTCTTAGCATTTCCTCATAATATACTCACAAAGGCAATACAAAATAAAAACTTCTCTCAACATGAAACTCCATCATTCATCTTGAGAGAAGCGCCTTACTTATATCATGCGTACTTCGTCTCTCCTCCTTCCCTCAAGGGACAATACGCGAGATATGACAAATCAGAAGGAATATGCCCACCATTTGAGTAGGTAGTTATTTCTCTTCTCCTCAACATTTCCTCAGGAGCGAAATGACTACCGACTCACTTTTTTCAAACAAAAATAAAAAGGGGATGAAAGCTATGTTCTATTGCATTAACTGCTCTGATATTCATCATGAAAAACATCCGAATGATAAAGTATTCAAAAACGGCTTTTATATTGATCCATTTTTAGGTGATCGTTATCACCTTGGTATGTGTAAAGATGCGCAAAATCATGAAACAGGGGAGCCTCTTTTAACGACAAAAAAATTAGGCACACCCCAATCTATTATGAACGTATTACCGACACATGTTGTCCCAACATAAAACATAAAAAAGAGCTGGGTGAGCCAGCTCTTTTTTATGCTTTAT
Source organism: Bacillus sp. B2-WWTP-C-10-Post-4 (assembly GCF_009183805.1). NCBI lineage: Bacteria > Bacillati > Bacillota > Bacilli > Caryophanales > Bacillaceae > Bacillus > Bacillus sp. B2-WWTP-C-10-Post-4. The sequence continues at coordinate 161,731 of NZ_WEII01000001.1, forward strand.
AAACGATCATTGCTGAAAAACAATAAATTTGGTTTTCATCGTCGTTAATGGAAACACCAACTTGATACTTAATATCTACAAAGTTGCTATCATCAATCTTTTTCAAAAACACATTCACAGCGTCTTCTAAGTCTTTTTCGTGACTTTCATCAAAAACTTTCACACGAATCATGTTAACACCATCCTAGATCGCAGCCCTCCGCCGCTTGATTATTGCCACGGTGCGTATCTATGATGCGATAAAACTTTCCATTCTCATATATATATCCGTCTTCTAACACATATTTTTTATCTTCAGTATAGACATAAAACTTACCTATCATAAATTTACTCGTATATAATTCCAAATAATTTGGTCTAAATTTAGCTACAACTTTATTTGTAATATCAATTTTTATTGTGCGCCCCACCTTCTCTCCCTCCTTTGCAAAGAACGGATTTAGGTATATTGTATTAGCGCTTTTACATTTTATGCTTAAAAATAAGTGGATATGCCCTCTTTCTCACCTGTACTATTTTTCTAAAAAAATCACTATAAAGTGAAACTTTAATCAGCCCGACCACCCACCTAACTTCTTTGCTTTCGCTGAATTTTGAAGTGGGGGCCTTATTGCCCGTTAATGCGGGATAAATATGTTCAAAAAAAAATAAAAAAAGCACTTCACCTTATTGACTCGAATATAAATGTTATGTTATTATATAAAATTTGACATTTTTATATACGTATGCTATCATTAAAAGTGGTTACCACATATGGAGGTGGATGATTTGTTTCAAATTGGTGATAAAATCGTTTATCCAATGCACGGTGCAGGAATCATCGAAGCAATTGAAGAGAAAGAAATATTAGGTACTTCACGTCAATATTGTGTGATACGCATCATTAGTAAAGATATGCAAGTAATGCTTCCGATGGATCAATTAAAAAAATCAGGTATTCGTTATATCGTTGATCGAGGTACGTTAGATGATATACTTCTTGAATTTCAAAACGGGGAGTCAGACCCATCACTCTCATGGAAACAAAGATATACAATGAATATGGAAAAAATGAAAAATGGCAATTTACAAGATAGCGCAGAAGTGGTTCGGGATTTACTTCGCCGTAATAAAGAGAGAACATTAAATGCGAGCGAAAAACAAATGCTAGATAATGCACGAAAAATGATGATCAGCGAAGTCGCGCTCGTACAAAATGTTACTGAACATCAAGCAACAGAATTTCTTCAAGATACAATTAATCACTAAATTTAAAATAGCTGGCCGCTATTTTTTTTGTAAAAAAAGGACGAAGAGTTTTATCTCTTCGTCCTTTTATATTACCCACGCCCAGCTTGAAACGATGGATATAACGTCATTCCACCATCTGCAAATAGCGTAATTCCCGTTACGTAACTCGCCTCTGATGAAGCAAGCCAAGTTGCTACTGCTGCGATTTCTTCAGGTTTTCCAATATAGCCCATAGGTATCATACTTTCTACGTCAGCACGTTTTTTAGGATCAGCAAACTTTTCTGCATTGATTGGCGTATTAATTGCACCTGGTCCTATATTATTTACTCGAATACCTTTTGGCGCATATTCTAGCGCTAACGTTTCTGTCATCAGTTTAATGCCACCCTTACTTGCTGCATAGTGCACAAATAGTGGCCACGGAATTTTCTCATGAACACTAGACATATTAATGACAGACCCTTTAATATCATGTTCTACAAAATATTTAATCGCTTCACGACTTCCTAAAAAAGCACCTGTTAAATTTGTATTAATTACCCTATTCCAATCTTCAAGCGGCATTTCATGCGACGGTACCGCGTTTTCTATCCCTGCATTATTAATCATAACGTCAAGCGTACCAAACTCTTTCACAGCAGATTGAATAAGATTCACAACATCTGATTCGACGGTTACATCACCTTTTACAGCAATCGCTTCGCCGCCTACCTTTTTAATTTCTTCTAACACATCATTCGCTTCTGATTCTCGTGAACGATAATTAATAACCACTTTCGCTTTTTCCTTAGCAAACCTTACTCCCATCGCTCTTCCGAGACCAGTTGCTGATCCTGTAATAACGACAACTTTCCCTGCTAAATCACTATACATTTCCATACCTCCTTTAACTTTTGGCTATACCTAACATAATTCCGGCTGCGATAATAAAAACGATACCGACAACGATACCCGTTAATTGACGTTTCGTTTTCTTTTCACCTAATATAAGGATCCCACCAAGCGTGGAAATAATAATTCCCATTTGCGATAGCGAGAAACTTGTTGCGACTCCAACACGCGGCTGTGAAATGAATAAAAACATATTTCCAGCTGCCCAAATTAAGCCTGGAATAATATTTCGAATTGCATATTTATTAAATGGATGATGTTTAAAGGTAAGCAAAATCCCACCTAACACCATACCAACTGCTTGTGGCAACAAAGCCGACCAGCCATCCACGTTAAATAACCTAATTACTACTACGTAAACTAAATAACCGACTGTTGAAATTAATAAAATTACGATACCTCTTTTAAAGTTTGCTGCTTGCTCTGCATTCTTTTCTTCTTCACTTTGAAGCGATGTTAAAATAACACCGATAATAATACAAACGAGCGCTAAAATCCCAAGGACGACCGATATTGTCGTGGACCATTCATGAAATACGATAACGCCAAATAAAGTCGTCGCGACTAATTGAAGTCCTGTTGAAATTGGCATCGTCCTCGAAACACCCATTAAATCAATACTTTTCAATTGATTTGCCTGACCAAGCGCCCAAAATAAACCTGACACAACTCCAACTCCGATAACGGTAGGTGTTAATACTGGCTTCATAAAAATATAAACAACAATTGAGAAAATAAGTGCTCCAAACGTTGTTCCGAGCGTTTGACTATACGGGCCCCCGCCCAGTTTTACGTTAAATAGCACAATACTTCCCCAAAATATAGCTGGTAAAATCGCTAAAAATATATCCATCACTCATTACCTTTCTTTACTAAATGCCATAGATTATCACTCTAAGTCGTTAGAGTGAGCTTTTATTTTTTCTTTTTCCCGTTCACAAACTTTTTCTGCAATAACGTCAGAAACATTCTTTTCTCGCTCCACTTTCTTTATCTTTACGTGATCTAAATGATCTTCCAAAGTAAGCGTAACTTTATCGTTCGGCGGATTATGCGCTCCTTGAAATGTAAGAAATTGTAGCTTCACTTCGTATCTAGGAACAAATTCATCTTTCTTGCCGAGACGCTTTATATCTATAACTGAAGCACATTCATATTGATCTTCTGTCACTTGTCTAATAACTGAATAGTACCTATTTGATAATGCACTCTCTAAAAGCTGTTCTCTTGATTCTTTCGCGAAAGAATCGCTTGGAGAAGAGAAAAAGGCCACACATAGCATTGTGATAACTACACATATTTTTTTCATAGTTCCCTCCTTGTTCTATAGATTAGTGTTCTCAAAACTGCCATAAAAAAACGACTTTCCCTATGTAGGAAAGTCGTTTTAATGAATCCAATATTAACCACCGCTCACTGGTGGAATTAGTGCAACAACATCACCAGATTGGACCCTGTCATCTTCATTTGCGTATTCTTCATTAATCGCAACCATAATTGGCTCTGAAACTGGTACATTATATTCGTTCGCAACAACATCTTTTAACTGTGCAACCGTAATATTTTCTTTCTCTATTTGTAATTCACTTGTCCCTGCTTCTTCTTGCAAGTGCGCAAATAACAATACTCTAATCATACTTATAGCTCCTTCCCAGGCTCTCCCGCCGGATATGGTGTTTTTTCTAATTGATCACCAATCCATGAGTCACCATCTTCCCAAAACTCCTTTTTCCAAATCGGAACAATTTGTTTTATGCGTTCCATAATATATTCGTTCGCTTCATAAGCCGCTTTACGGTGTGGTGTTGAAACAGCAACAACAACCGCTATATCAGAAATTTGCAACGTACCGATGCGATGTGTAATCGCAACATATGTACCTGGCCATTTCTCTTTCACTTCCAAGCCAATTTTCTCTAGCATCTTTTCTGCCATCGTCTTATAAGCAACATACTCTAAGTATAATGTACGACGCCCTTTCGTAAACTCTCTAACCGTTCCAATAAATGTTGTAACAGCACCGCATTCACGTCGAATTACTTTCTTCGTTACTTCTTCAATTGAGATTTCTGTATCAATTACTTCATAATATGTATTTATCATTTCGCACTCCTAACCGTTTGTAAAAACCAGTCTATGTACAACTCTTCTTCTGTTATATGAAATACTTTATATTCTTCTCGTATATTTGCCGGAACATCATACCACGTAATAACCGCCACTATATTTTCTACTTTATGTAAAAGCTCAATGTCTTCCGCAGAACGAAGTAACACTACTTTCGAGTAATTCTCTTTTTTATAGCCTTCTATTAAAATTGTATCCACTTCAAAAAACTCATATAAGCGAATAATTTCTTGCAAGGACCATTTCTTTCTTAGTGAAGAAAGTGAAAGCAATCCAGCACCTTCTACACTACTTACGACAGCACCAGCTTTACGGTGTCTTTCGCTATCTTTTTGCGCTACTTCTGGAAAGCCTCCGTGCCCGTGATGTTTAATTGTAGCAACTTTCATTTTTCGTTCAGCTAATGCATGCACCACTTTCACAACAAGTGTTGTTTTCCCGCTATTTTGATATCCTACTATTTGTAAGATTGAAGGGGCTTTGCCCATGGCCAATCACATCCCTCAGAGTGCTCTAACAATAATACGGATACTTTCATTCCGGTCTCAAATCCTCTCGTTCCTCCAGGTAACACGATAAAAGCATTCGCACCTGCAAGTGAAGATACCGCACTCGATTTATCTAAACCAACTGGCATCGCTTGTAACGCCCCGTCCACAATTGTTACGTTCGCTCTTACGAAACGAGTAAATGGATTTGGCTTTGGAAAATCTTTTTGTAAAATAGCATCCGCTCTATATACGTGAGGTTCCTTCGCATACAAATACGTTTTTATAATTGGATGCACAAATAATTCAAAGCCTACATAACAAGCAGACGGATTTCCTGATAAACCAAAGAGTAACTTTCCATCAACTTCAGCTACTGTCGTTACACTTCCGGGCCTCATGGCTATCTTATTAAAGAGTACATTTGCCTGTAACCTTTCATAAATAGCTGGTAAGTAGTCATAATCTCCTACTGATACACCGCCTGTTGTAATTAAAATGTCGACCTCATCCACCGCTGATTGAACAGCTGTAAAACATGCATCTAACTCATCCGCGAGTTGACCATAATAACGAACTTTCCCGCCAGCTTTCATAATTTGAGCTGCGATCATATACGAGTTACTATTTCTAATTTTCCCCGGTTCTAACGGCTCATGTACTTCTAATAATTCACTTCCTGTCGTTACAATACCGACAACAGGCTGTTTTACAACTTTCACAGTGCTATATCCAAACGTTGCTAATAAGGCGGCAACACCTGGATTAATTGCAACGCCTTTCTGAACGAGAACTTGATTTTGTTTTATATCTTCTCCTTTAAACGACACATTGTCACCGTTATTAAAAGGGCGTTTTAACTTCATATATGTTTTCCCGTTCTTCTCAAACCCTTCTGTCAGCTCTAGCATTACGACTGCATTGCAATCTTGTGGAATAGCTGCTCCTGTCATAATACGAACCACCTGAAAAGATCCTACTTCTTCTGTAAAAACAGAACCTGCCCCGATTTCTCCTATTACTTCAAATTCAACTGGATTCTCTTGAGTTGCTTCTTTCGTATCTTCTGCTCGAATGGCGAAACCATCGTAAGGGGAACGATCAAAATGAGGAACGTCATGATCTGAGACAACATCTTCCCCGAGAATTCTCCCGTAACTTTCCGTAATAGAAATTTCTTCTACTTCACCATGCTTTGCATATTTCATTACCCGTTCTACTGCCTCAGCAACTTGAATTGGAATTCGTTTTTCTACCATCGTTTCTCACCTCATATTTGCAATTTTTTTTATCTCGATTAAACTTTATATATTCAATAGAAATTACTTCAAGGAGGAATTCCATGTCTTCATTTACACACTTTAATGACCAAGGACGCGCGAAGATGGTTGATATAAGTGACAAAAAAGCAACCGTTCGAACAGCAATTGCGTGCTCTAGCATTGTCGTTACGAAAGAAATTTACGATAAAATCTCTCACAATGAAATTGGGAAAGGTGACGTATTAGCAGTTGCGCAAATCGCAGGCATTATGGCTGCGAAACGAACTTCTGATATTATCCCAATGTGCCATCCTTTACTATTAAAAGGTGTTGACGTTTCTTTCGATTGGAAACAATCAGAAGAACAATATCGTTTACTCATTGAAGTAAAAGTTAAAACAGAAGGTAGCACCGGTGTTGAAATGGAAGCTTTAACAGCTGCTTCGGCTACCGCTCTTACTGTGTATGATATGTGTAAAGCTGTCGATAAAGGTATGATTATCGGCGAAACGTACTTACTTGAAAAAACAGGCGGAAAAAGTGGAGATTATACGAGAAATTCATAATCCTTTCTCCGTTGAACCTAAAGGATTCCCTTTAGGTTCAACCTATATATCTTGCATATAAACTTTTCGCTACATTTATATCATTCGTCCCATGAATGAAAGCTCTGCCATCTGTAAATAAAACAAAACGATATTCTTCTACCGGAAACGACAATAAATAAGGTGTCGCCTTTATCTCTACGCTTCTTTGTAAGCGCTTTTTAATTTCTTCCAAATTAAAATTCTTCCGCACACCTGGACGAATTTGCACTGTATTTCGCCCACATAACACTTCTGTTTTCGTTTGTGCTTCAAATGTTAAACTCGGATATGTACGTAACCTTCCGCAAGATAAACAAGTATCTTTTTTCTGCCTATTCACTTTAAATGCCATCTGTTGATTATTCCAAAGATCAAATGATAACATCGTTTCACGAAGCGCTCCGTAGTCTTCTACTAATATTTTCAGCGCTTCCGTAGTTTGATGCGCAACTACTAATTGTACTGCCGGTTGTATAATACCAGCTGTGTCACATGTTGCTCCGCTCGCCGGATGCTCCATTAAACAGCGAAAACACGGTGTTTTCCCTGGTAAAATTGTATACGTTACTCCGTAGCTTCCAACGCACCCACCATATATCCACGGAATATTATACTTTTGTGAAATATCATTAATGAGAAGACGCGTTTCAAAATTATCTGTCGCATCTAATATTAAATCTACACCATTCACTAATTCTTCCATTTCTTGCACCGTTACATCTGTCACAACCGGAGTTATTTCCACCTCAGAATTAATCGCTCTTAAATGCTCTGCTGCCGCTACCGCCTTCGGTTTATACTGCTTTGCATCTTCTTCTGTATATAGTTGTTGTCTTTGTAAATTACTCCATTCTACATAATCACGATCAGCAATCGTTACTTTTCCAACACCCGCTCTAACAATCGCTTCTGCATTTGCCGCACCGAGAGCACCAGCACCAATAATAAGCACATGCTTCTCTCTTATTTTTCTCTGCCCTTCTTCTCCAACACCAGAAAATAATATTTGTCTTGAATATCGCTCCTGCATGCGATAGCCCCCTTTCTTATCCTCCTATATAAGACATTTCGATTTTCGGACGATTTTTTGCACTTTCTTCTGTTCGTTCATCCGAATACCTATCTTTTCTATTCATCCATACATCTTGTATAACACTTAATAACTCCTCATCCGAAAGATTTCCTCTAAGAAGTTCTCTTACATCCAAACCCTCTGTCGCAAATAAGCACGTATAAAACTTTCCATCTGCCGAAATTCTCGCCCTCGTACAAGAGACACAAAATGACTCAGAAACAGATGTAATAAAACCAACTTCAACATTTGTTCCAACGTACCGATATCGCTTCGCAACTTCACCAAAGTAATGCGCTTCAGCTGGCTCAAGCGGATACACCTTATGAATCATCTCAATCAATTCTCGTTTTGTAACGACTTGATCAAAATTCCACCCATTTGTACTACCAACATCCATAAACTCAATAAACCGAAGCGTGATTCCTTGCTCTTTAAAATACGCAGCCATCGGTAGTACTTGATGATCGTTCATCCCTTTTTTCACAACCATATTTACCTTTACTTCCAAGCCCGCCTCTTTAGCTGCTATAATTCCCTTAATTACCGGTTTCGTATTAATATTTCGACCATTAATATTCTTAAATATGTCATCATCTATCGCATCTAAACTAACATTCACTCTATGTAATCCAGCTTCTTTTAATGCCTTCGCTTGTTTCGTTAAATGAATAGCATTTGTCGTTAACCCTATATCTATTAGCCCATCAATTTTCACAAGACGTGCAATAAGTTTTGTTAAATCTTTACGAAGCAGTGGCTCACCGCCAGTAAGTCTAATTTTCCGTACACCGATGCTAACAAATAATTTTGCCAAACGCTCAATTTCATCAAAAGTTAGTAAAAACTCGTCTTTCAAAAAAGCATATTCTGGCCCAAATATTTCCGCTGGCATACAATATGTACATCTAAAATTGCAACGATCAATGACAGATATACGTAAATCTTGAAGTGGGCGTCCAAAAAAATCTTTAACCATCTCCTGCATCGCCACCCTCCCTTTCTGCCAAATTTCTTTCTTTTCATTCTATTATAATATATTTTCGAACTGCGATGTTTTTGCTCAAGTGAATAAAGTGAAACTTTAAATAATTAGAGGGGATTCACTCCCCCTGGTTAACGAGGTTTACTTACAAATACAAAGATAAAAAAACCTTGAAACATAAAAGCTTCAAGGTTCTCTGCTTATTAACTTAATCTAATAATAGTCAGGGTAGCCCCTGGCGTTGCTGTAGATAATGTAGCTATTGCAACTACTCCAAATAACTGTAAGCTAACAGCAGCTCCAGCAGGCAAGTTAGCAATTATTGTTGCACTAAATGAACCAGTAGCAACTGTCGGAGCATTTATCGTTCCCGCAAGCGGACTGCCATTTACAGTTATACGAGAACTTACAAGTAATCCTGCCGTTAGATTAATTGTATAAGCTATATAATAATTCCCTGCATTCGCAACTGTAAATACAGTATTTCCTCCACTAACAGTAATTCCTGGACCAATATTTTGATTGTTCGGTAATGGTACATTCGTGCCACCTAATAAAACAGAAATAGCGGTTCCTGATGTATTATTCGCAAATGCATATGTTGCAGTTGTACTAACTCCAGTCGCCCCGGTCGCTCCAGTGGCTCCAGCTCCGGTTGGACCTGTATCTCCAGTTGGGCCTTGTGAACCGGTTGCTCCTGTAGCCCCCGTTGGACCTTGGATTCCTTGCGGGCCTTGAATTCCTTGTGGGCCTTGAATTCCTTGGAGACCTGTCGCTCCGGTTGCTCCTGTAGCTCCCGTTGGACCTTGAATTCCTTGCGGGCCTTGAATTCCTTGCGGGCCTTGTGGGCCGGTCGGACCTATGTCACCTTGTGGACCTTGGATTCCTTGTGGGCCTTGTGCTCCTGTTGCCCCTGTCGCTCCTTGGATTCCTTGAGGACCTTGTGGACCTTGAATTCCTTGCGGGCCGGTTGGACCTATGTCGCCTTGTGGGCCTTGAATTCCTTGGGGACCTTGTGCTCCGGTTGCCCCCGTTACTCCTTGGATTCCTTGGGGACCTTGAATACCCTGTGGACCGGTTGGACCTATCTCTCCTTGAACACCTTGGATTCCTTGCGGGCCCTGTAAACCCGTCACTCCGGTTGCTCCCGTTGCTCCTGTCGCTCCTGTCACTCCAGTTGAGCCTGTCGCCCCGGTATCTCCTGTTACTCCTGTCGCACCTGTTGCTCCTGTCGGACCAGGTGGTCCACCTGATGGACCTGTCACTCCTGCCGGACCTGATGGCCCCGTTGGGCCGGTCGGTCCTGCTGGTCCTCCTGACGGGCCAGTCACCCCTGTTGGACCGGTTACTCCTGTTGGACCGGTAGTTCCTTCTCCCGTCGCTCCGGTTGCCCCCGTATCTCCTGTTGCTCCCGTCGGACCTTGTATCCCTTGAATCCCTTGTGGGCCTTGCACTCCTTGTGCACCTGTTGCTCCTTGAATCCCTTGTATTCCTTGCACTCCTTGTGCGCCCATCGGACCGGTTGGACCAATCGCCCCTTGTATACCTTGCACTCCTTGGGGGCCCTCTGGACCCGTTGCTCCTGTTACCCCTGTACTTCCTGTAGCTCCAGTATTCCCAGTTGCTCCAGTCGCACCTGTACTTCCACTCGGTCCACCGCCCGGACCTGTCGCACCAGTCGGCCCCGTCGGACCAGGAGGTCCTCCAGATGGTCCAGTTATCCCAGTTGGACCTGTTATTCCAGTCGGGCCTGTTATCCCCTGACCAGTTGCTCCGGTTGCACCTGTATTTCCACTCGGTCCTTGTGTTCCTTGTATCCCTTGTGCTCCTTGTATTCCTTGTGGACCAGTTGCACCCGGCAACCCTTGGACACCTTGAATTCCTTGAGGTCCCTCAGGTCCCGTCGCTCCAATTGGCCCCTGTAATCCCTGTATCCCTTGTATACCTTGTGCCCCAGTCGCTCCCGTTGGACCAATCGGACCTTGTAACCCTTGCACCCCTTGAGGTCCTGTCGCTCCAGTTTCTCCTTGTGGTCCTCTCAATCCTTGTGGGCCCTGCTGTCCTTCTGGTCCAGTTGCACCTATTGGCCCAACTGATCCTTGTATCCCTTGCACACCTTGAGGTCCTGTCGGGCCCATCTCCCCCATCGGACCTTGTAATCCTCTTGGTCCTTGAGGTCCTGTTGGGCCTTGTGGACCGGTTGGACCAGTAATCCCTATACCTGTAAACCCAGTTGGAACAGGGGGGAAAGTAGGCCCAATAAGTTCGGGTGGAATTCTAAAATTAGAGCTTAACGAATTTTGCTTCCGATTATTATCACGATTCTTCACACTTTCACCGCCTACAAACCGTCTTTTTCATAATAAATAAGCCTCTTCTTAATCTATTTACAAAAATAATTTCCAAGACTATTTTTATTTTAAATAATAAAAACTCCCTTAATTTCTTAAGGGAGTCCTGCAATTGAATCCATATTATCTGTATTAGGGACAGCTTGCGCTATACTCGATGTATTTACATTTTGCCCCATATTTGCTCCTGTTACAGTACCAGCAGGAGTGCCCCTTGTATACGTCGTCGTCACCGAATCTCCCGGCTGTAAACAAAGCTTCGTCTCCGTCCCTATTACTGTAACAACATCAATCCAAGTACACCCCATTGAACCACTATATGATTTCGAAGCAGTAAATGAAGTGTCACTCAAATTATCACCGGTAAATATATTTCCAGTGTTATTCACAATAACAAACTCTTTTATATGAGCAGGCATAATTACACTCTACCTTTCCTCTATGAACCTAACGTACGTGTACTCGTTGCCAAAGGCGGAAGAAATACTGATGTTCTAATGACCGCTTCTGGCTGCCTTTTTCCATTTAAAAAAATAGCCGCACTCGATCCTCCAGCACCTGCATATACTTTTGCTACAGCTAAAGGTGAGAGATCATAACAGTCACCGACATTAACAGCTCCTGTATTATTAATAATTTTTACTTTACGCAAATTAATCCCCATTTACCCCTCCTCCTTTTTTATACTGTATGCAAAAGAAAAAAACTTGAAACAGACTCGTTTCAAGTTTTTTACAATTAACTATTTCGTTTCACCTTCATATTGAAGCATACCGCCAACCATGTTCACTGTTTTAAACCCTTGTTCATTTAAATAATGACATACATTTTCACTGCGCATTCCTGAACGACAAATAAAGATATATTCATTCTCTTTATTAAAGAAATCTACTTTATGTGGGATATCGCCCATTTTAATATGTACAGCTTCTGGAATCTTTCCTGCCGCTACTTCTTCATCTTCTCTTACATCTACTAAAAATAACGTTTCTCCATTTTCTAAACGCTCTTGCACCTCTTCTGTAGTAATTGTTTTAACTTCTGTCATATGTAGTTCCTCCTTATATACAATAAAACCTTTAGTTTCTTTTTCACAAACATTCTCTACCAATTTTAGCATGCAAAAGAAAGAACGCAAAGAATCGAAAAGCTATTTCTCAATTTTCTCGTAAAACTTATTCTTTACAAACATAACTAGCACATTGTATCCTCAATATACTTGTTTTATGAAAGGAGTCGATTAAAATGACGCTTTTTCTTTTCATTATAGGCATTGTGTTCTTACTCGCTGCAATTATTGTACTTAGTATGAAAAATAATAAAAAGATAAAATCGCCACAAGAAATGTCATTCTTATTTCTATTGCTTAGCATAGCGTTTTTCGGTATAGCAATTGCTACATATATTTTCCGTCTACAAATCATGTAAAAAAAGGTGCCTACTTCAAACACTGCACCTTTTCCCCATCATTTTCCTTCTACACAAAACTAGATACTTTCCGATTCAAAAATTCATAAACTTTCTTTTCGAATAAATGAATATCCAATGCTCCTGCCATATGCCCATTTATACTTTCTATCTCATATACTTCCGCATATTTTCCTTGTTTTTGCAAAATATCTACCATTTTATAATTATAACGAGACGGCTGAAGCAAATCTTGTTTACACGGAATCATAAGTACATTCGCTTCTATGTTAGAAAGAGATTCTTCTAGTGAAGAAAACCCATGTGCAATATCATGCAATAAAACTGCCTTCGCAGTATATATCCATGAATTCGCATCTACTAGCTCCATACTTCTATATGTCGCTTTATTTATTTCTTTTTCAAATGATGTTAGTGTAGCAAACTTTTCATAAGGTTCTATCTCTATACTATTACGAGGAAATGCCATTTCATAAAAATGCTCATCAAACGCGTTCATAAACATCATTCTATTTGCTAAATGAAGCCCCTTTATCGGCTGCTGTTCTCCATATTTTCCATCTTTCCAATTTGGATCGAGTTGAATTGCTTCAATCGCATTTTGCGCTACGTTTACTGACGTAATAATTGGATTTTGTGGGTTCGTAATAACGCCAATCATCCGCTCTACCATATGTGGATAGTGAACCGCCCATTGTTGTGCAATCATTCCCCCCGCCGACGGTCCGATTACAGCGTGTAACCTTGAAATTCCCATACCTTTTATTAACTCATATTGCACACAAGCTACATCAAGAAATGTAAAAATCGGAAAATCCATAGCATATTCTTCTCCAGTTTCTGGATTAATTGATTTCGGTCCTGTTGTAATTACATATGGATTCCTCACCTGCACATTACAAAGATTATCCGTACATATAACAAAATACTTATTTGTATCAATTGCTTTTCCAGGTCCAATTAGCCCATCCCACCAACCAGACTCCTCATCATGCACTGTATATTTTCCTGCCGCATGACTTGTTGCACTAAAATAATGACAAACCAAAATCACATTTGACCTTTCTCTATTTAAAGTGCCATATGTCTCGTATCCCATTTGAACAGGAATTTCTCTGCCATTTTCAAACGTAAACCCTTTTAAAACAAACTTCTCCTTTTTTACAATTTGCACAGGCTCTCCCTCTCCCCGTTATAGTATGAACTGCTTACTAAAGTTTTTTTTCTATGCAAACTAATCTCCTTCTTCTTTTCATAAATAAATGAATAATATACAAAATTAGCCACAAAATAGCACTATATTACAAGATTAAAGAGGGCGTACATATGATTTGGAATTGGTTACGTAAGAAAAAAAAATCAAATAAACCAGAAGCAAACGAAACAGATAATCAGGAGCAGCATTCTAACAATCAAGAGGATGATAACAAAGAACAGACTAGAAGTATGAAACATAATAAAGGTAAAAATAACGAGCAAAAAGATTCTTCTCAGAATAAGCAACAAAGTGCTAAACAAGAGGATTCCTCTCAGGATAAGCAACAAAACGCTAAACAAGGTGATTCGTCTCAGGATAAGCAACAAAACGCTAAACAAGATGATTCGTCTCAGGATAAGCAGCAAAGTGCTAAACAAGGTGATTCGTTTCAGGATAAGCAGCAAAGTGCTAAACAAAATGACCCTTCTCAGGATAAGCAACAAAACGCTAAACAGGATGATTCCTCTCAAGATAAGCAACAAAGCGCTAAACAGGATGATCCCTCTCAAGATAGGCAACGAAGTGCTAAACAAGATGATTCGTCTCAAGATAAACAACAAAGTGCTAAACAAGGTGATTCGTTTCAAGATAAACAGCAAAACGCTAAGCAAGATGAACCTTCTCAAAGTAAGCAACAAAGCTCTGGAGGTAATAGTATTTATGACTTTACAAAACCAGAAAAAGATCGTATTCATTCTTTACAAAATTTAATAGAGAAGCTGAAAAAGTCTAGTGATTTTGTAAATTATCATACATCCGACGATGAAACGATGCCTTATTGGATTTCTTACTATCGCCCTTCACTTGATGGAGAAAAATTACAAAAGTATTTAATGCCCACTCTTTTAGAACGACCTAACGCATCACTAGAAGAGCTTAAGGAACATATCCCGATGAGCGGCATTACAATTACGAACGACTTACAAAAAATTGAGGATATGGTTTTAAAGGGGCATGCGATTATTCAATTGAATCAGCAAGATCAAAAATGTATGCTTGCAAACATTGCAATTGATAATTATCGTGCACCAACCCCTCCTTTAAACGAATCAACTGTTATTGGTCCGCAAGAAGGTTTCGTAGAGGATATTGATACAAACATTAATTTAGTTCGAAAACGTCTTCCTGTTTTAGATTTACAAACAAAAGAAATGATTATCGGCGAGTTTTCCAAAACAAAAGTTGTCATGATGTATTTAGACAACCTTGCTGAAAAAGATAATGTAGATTTTCTAGAAGAGTCATTACGCGCTCTTGAATATGATCAAATTAATGATAGTGCTTATTTACAAGAATTAATGGGTGAAAAATCGATTTTCCCTCTCTATATCAATACAGAACGTACTGATAGAGTTACAAAAGCACTAATTGATGGAAAAATCGCTATTTTTGTTGATGGTTCTCCAAGTGTTTTACTAACACCCGTATCCTATTTTGATTTTTTCATTTCACCAGAAGACTATAACGTCTCCTGGATGTACGCTACATTTTCAAGGATTTTACGCCTTATCGCCGTTCTATTCTCGATATGTGCTACACCGTTATACGTTGCAGTTTTAAATTATCATTATGAACTTATTCCGAGTGATTTACTTGAAACTTTGATTTTATCAAGGGCACAAGTACCATTCCCACCTTTAATTGAAGCGCTCTTTCTAGAACTCGCAATCGATTTATTAAGAGAAGCCGGGGCGAGGTTACCGATGAAAGTTGGGCAAACACTCGGTATTGTAGGCGGTATCGTAATCGGGCAAGCATCTGTACAAGCTGGGTTAACGAGTAATATTTTATTAATTATCGTTGCACTATCAGCACTCGCTTCTTTTATTACACCTATTTATAAAATGGGTAATGCTGTTCGATTACTACGTTTCCCGTTTCTAGCATTCGCGGAAATAGGGGGGCTTTTCGGTATCTCTCTTGGGTTTATCTTTTTATTTACCCATCTATTTAGACTTACTTCCTTACGTAAACCGTACGCTTTGTTTTATCCGACAAGACAACAATCTGTTAAAGACTCTTGGATTCGTTTCCCGTTAACAATGATCGATACAAGAGATGTACAAGCAAGACCACAACATGTAAAAAAAGCTGCTAAAGGAATTTCAACAAAACATAGATCAGACTTTGATGATTAAGAGATGAGGTGCATTGATGAGTAAAGTTCAAGAAAAATATCAAATATCTCCTATCTTTGTTTTCTTCTTAATTCACGGTGCACAGTTTGGAGCTGGCGTTCTCGGATTTGCTCGAATCACCGCAAAGGCCGCTGGATACGACGGCTGGATAGGCGTTGTAATCACAGGCATCGTTATCCATGTTCTTATGTGGATGATGTATTTTTTATTAAGGGAAACAAACGGGAATTTAATTGATTTACAACGACAAACCTTTGGAAAGTGGATAGGGAACGTCTTTAATATCATCTTTGCAACTTATTTTTTAATCGTCAGTATTTCGGTTATTCGAACATACGTTGAAATTATTCAAGTATGGATGTTCCCAACTGCCTCCACCTTTATGTTAACACTCTTTTTGTGCCTAGTTAGCTATTACATCATTTCTTCTGGATTTCGTGTCATTACAGGCATTTGCGTCATCTCTGTTGGTGGTACACTAGGGTATTTATTTCTAAGCTTATTCGTTTTGAAATATTCACATTGGGATAATTTACTACCTATATTCACACATTCTTTTTCAGACATTTTAAAATCCGCTCAACTGTCAATCTACAGTATGACTGGTTTTGAGATTTACCTCATGGTTTATCCATTTGTGAAAAACCCTAAACAATCTCATAAATTTGCTCAATATGGGGCACTATTTTCAAACCTTCTATATTTATTTAGCACTCTTTTAGCCTTTTCGTTTTTTAGTGAAAAACAATTGTTAAAAACGATATGGGCCCAACTTTCTATGACCCAAGTTGTTCAATTACCATTCATAGAAAGGCTAGAATATATCGCAATTTCAGCTTATTCCCTCGTTATCATTACAAGTTTTATTCTACCTTTGTGGGCGGCAACGAGAGCAACGCACGAAATATTCCTTGTAAAACAAAGAGGTGTTTTAATCGCTTTTATGTTTATCACCCTCATTGTTTCACAACTTCTAACAAACAGACACGATATTAATAATTTTATTAGTAATGCATCAAAAGGAAGCTTTTGGCTCATTTATGTATACATCCCAATTCTATTTATTATTGTGTGGGTGAAAAGAAAATGGAAAAAATCAAAAGAAAATTAATACTTATCTCTTGTATAGCACTCTTTAGTCTAACTGGATGTTTACAAAAAAATATTATCGATGACGTACACCTTATCCAAGGAACTGTCTTCGATGTAGCAAAAGATAATAAAATAAAGGTAACATTTGTTTGTCCTATTCAGCAAAAAGGAAACAAAGTTCAAGTTTTTGAAGGAACAGCAAATGCGGTAAAACAAGTAAAAGCTGACACATCTTTAGAGTCTTCTCAACCATTTGCTAGCGGGCAAATGCGGGTTGCTCTATTTACCACCCGAATTGCTAAGAAAGGAATGGTTGCTTCCTTCGATACATTAATTCGTGATGTAAACATCGGGAATGCCTTATATGTTGCTTTACTTGAAGGTAATGGTACTGAACTTTTAAAAGGAAAGTACACGACTTCATCCAACGTTGCAATTTATATAAAAAAAATGCTAGAACATAATATGGAGACCGGTCCTTTACCAACAGATAATCTGCATATAGGAGCATTCCGTTATTATCAAGAAGGGCAAGACTACTATATTCCAATTTTAAAGAAACATGGTGATAAAATAAAAATAACGGGAATTGGTCTTTTTAAAAAGGATAAATATGTTGGTAAAATTGCAGAAAAAGATATGTTTATATTCAAAGGACTTTTAGAAAAGCATAAGTTAGATTCACATGAATTTAAAGCAGATCCTGGGTACGT
Organism: Bacillus sp. B2-WWTP-C-10-Post-4; assembly: GCF_009183805.1. NCBI lineage: Bacteria > Bacillati > Bacillota > Bacilli > Caryophanales > Bacillaceae > Bacillus > Bacillus sp. B2-WWTP-C-10-Post-4. The sequence continues at coordinate 179,355 of NZ_WEII01000001.1, forward strand.
AATGATTAATAATATTCGTTCTATTCCAACATACGATATAAAAATAAAAAATGGTAAGCCTTCCTTTTCCATTCATGTTAAACTTGAGGCTCGTATTCAAGAAGTATCGAAACAGATTAACTTAGAGAATGCTAAGAATACAAAAAAGATTGAGAAGGTCGTTCAAAAACAATTGGAGACACAAGGTAAGAAATTAATTAAGCATTTTAAATCTCTAGATGTCGACCCTCTTGGGCTAGGAGCTAAATATAAGCAACATTATCGCCCATTCAAATTAGAAGAGTGGAAACAAATGTACAAAGATGTTCCCGTTACTATAAAATATACCGTAGACATTACAAATTCTGGTGTAATTGAATGAGAAATGATTGAACTCCTCTCTCCAGCATGATACAACGGAGAGAGGAGTTTTTTATTATCAAATAGAGAGAAGATATTTATGGGGGAGCTTATGTCTAAAAAATTAGTAAAGCCTATTTTAAATGGTATTTTATTTCTCGCCGTCTTTTTATTTGCTCATACATACTTAAAAAATGTTTCCTTCACACGTTATTTACTTGTCGTTATACCAATGTTACTCGTTGGTATATTCGGTATTGATCTTATTTTATCTATTTTAATTAAGAAAGAAGAATAACGAGCGAACATCTTATTTCTATAAGATGTTCTTTTCATTTCATAATCACCTTATGTTACAATAAACTTCGGCATAACGTAAGAAAGGATGAAACAACATGACAAACGAAAAAGGTTTAGATAAAGGATATGAACTTGTTGCAAAAATGCATGAAGTATTCGGACATCCTGTAACAAATACTCCAACAAAATTAACAGAAGAGCGTGCAAAAATCCGTGCAAGTTTTATGCAGGAAGAACTAGAAGAATTTCTTGAGGCAACGACTGTTGAAGATCAATACGATGCACTGATTGACCTTATTTACTTTGCATTCGGAACGTTTGCAGAAATGGGCGTACGTCCAGATAAAGGATTCGAAATTGTAAACAACGCCAACATGGCAAAACTATTCCCTGATGGGAAGCCTCGATTCCGTGAAGGCGACGGTAAGATTCTAAAGCCAGAAGGCTGGCAAGCACCGGAACCACAACTTCGTGCTGAAATTGAACGTCAGCGCCAAGAAGCTGAAAAAAACTGCTAGGATTTCCTAGCAGTTTTTTATTATGTCTTTTTTCTGTTGGCTTGTTAATGACCCACGTGTCCCGCGTGCCCTGCTGCTCCACTAATGCTAGCCGCTCCTGCCGCTGCCCCTGCTCCTCCTGCTCCAATTCCACCTGTCCAAGGAGAAGATTGTTGCTGTTGTTGATATTGCTGATATTGTTGGTGTTGGTGCTGTTGACCTTGGTGTCCATGATGACCGTGTTGGCCTTGATGACCTTGGTGATGGTGGTGACCTTGGTGTCCATGATGTTGGCCGTGGTGGTGATGTCCATGGTGACCATGTTGGCCTTGGTGCGTTTGATAAAGAACAGCTTGCGGATGAATGTGGTGGTGTCCATGGTGATGTACTTGTTGTTGATGACCTTGGTGATCTTGATGATGATGGTGTCCATGGTGACCTTGATGGTGGTGATGTCCATGATGGCCTTGGTGACCTTGATGATGATGGTGTCCATGATGGCCGTGATGGCCTTGGTGATGATGGTGTCCATGATGGTGGTGATGTTCATGATGACCGTGAACAACTTGCGGATACCCGCCTATCCCTCCAGCTACAACACCTACTCCTGGTACCGGAAATCCTGTCTGCACTCCTCCAACGAAAGAAGGAAATGTAGTTGGTGCTCCTACTGGAATCCCTGTTTGCACGCCAGCTACTGATGTCGGAAAGCTCCCTGTTACTGTAGGAATTCCAGCCCCTGATGTTGAAAAGCCTCCCATTGATGTAGGCATTCCAGTTTGCATGCCCGCTACCGATGTTGGAAATCCTCCTGCTGCTCCACCCATCCAGCTCGGAATTCCACCGTATCCTTGTTGGCCAGCTCCTCCCATTAACATCATTTGTTCATAACTACCCGACCCACCTCCGAAGAAGCCATGTGGTGCATTATTGTCCATCCCTTTCATTCCTTTCACCTCTTCTACTCAATTTAGCCTACCTTTTTTATCATATTTCCTATAGAAAAATAGGTGTTTGTCTGCACTAGAATTCCGCTCCTTTTTCTTCATTCATGATAAAATTAATTAACTGAATATTTTTTCTAGGAGGTATTTCTATTGAAAAACGTAATAAAGGCTTCTATCAATGACTTAGATGCAATCTTACATATAGATATTGATGTAATAGGAAACGATAGTAGACGAGATTATATTAAGGAGACTATTAATGAAGGTAGATGCATCATTGTAAAAGAAGATAATTCTATTTCCGGTTTTCTAACATACGATACAAACTTCTTTAGTTGTACTTTCCTCTCATTAATCATTGTTTCGCCAACTAAAAGAAGGCGAGGCTATGCAAGATCGTTAATCTCATATATGTTAAGTCATTCTCCTACTCGAAAAATATTTTCTTCAACGAACGAATCGAATGACAGTATGCAGAAAGTATTTAACTCGAATGGTTTTATACGTAGCGGAATAGTTGAAAACTTAGATGAAGGTGACCCTGAGATTATTTTCTACACAAAAAAGCTCAGAGCCTAAATGCTCTGAGCTTTTATTTAGCGTTAATTAGTTTGCAACAACGTTAACAAGTTTTCCAGGAACAACAATTACTTTACGAACTGTTTTCCCTTCAATTTGGTCTTGAATTGCTTCAAGTGCAAGTTGTTCCATTTCTTCTTTTGATGCGTCTTTACTCATTGTTAGTTTTGCGCGAACTTTACCCATAACTTGAACAACGATTTCAACTTCATCTTCTACAAGTTTAGACTCATCAAATGTTGGCCAGCTTGCATATGTGATTGTTTCATTGTATCCAAGTTTGCTCCATAGCTCTTCCCCGATATGAGGTGCAACTGGTGCAATCATTTTTACGAAACCTTCTACATATTCTCTTGGAAGTGTTTCAGCTTTGTATGCATCGTTGATGAATACCATCATTTGAGAAATCGCTGTGTTGAAGCGAAGCTCTGCATAGTCTTCTGTTACTTTCTTCACTGTTTGATGGTAAGCTTTTTCAAGCTCTTTATTTGGTGCGTCAGTAATTTTCTCACTTAATTCACCGTTATCTTGAACGAATAGACGCCATACGCGGTCTAGGAAACGACGAGCTCCGTCAAGACCATTTTCAGACCAAGCGATTGAAGCATCTAATGGTCCCATGAACATTTCGTATAGACGAAGTGTATCTGCACCGTGGCTTGCTACGATATCATCAGGGTTTACAACGTTACCTTTTGATTTACTCATTTTCTCGTTGTTTTCACCTAGAATCATACCTTGGTTGAATAATTGTTGGAACGGTTCTTTCGTTGGAACTACACCGATATCGTATAATACTTTATGCCAGAAACGAGCATATAGTAAGTGAAGTACAGCGTGCTCCGCGCCACCGATATAAATATCAACTGGAAGCCATTGTTTTACTTTTTCAGGATCTACAAGTGCTTCGCTATTGTTTGGATCGATGTAACGTAGGTAATACCAACAGCTACCAGCCCATTGCGGCATTGTATTTGTTTCACGACGACCTTTTTTACCAGTCTCAGGATCAACAACATTTACCCACTCGTCAATGTTGGCAAGTGGTGATTCACCTGTACCTGAAGGACGGATGTTTTCTGTTTTCGGAAGAACTAATGGTAATTCCTCTTCTTTCACAGCTGTCATTGTACCATCTTCCCAGTGAATTACTGGAATTGGCTCACCCCAGTAACGTTGACGGCTGAATAACCAGTCACGTAGACGGTACGTTACTTTTTGATTTCCTGCGCTCGTTACTTCAAGCCATTCAATCATTTTTGCGATTGCTTCTTCTTTATTTAAACCATCAAGGAATGCTGAGTTTACGTGTGCACCATCACCTGTGTACACTTCTTTCGTAATATCTCCGCCTTTTACAACTTCTTTCATTGGAAGATTAAATACTGATGCGAATTCATAGTCACGCTCATCGTGAGCTGGAACTGCCATTACAGCACCTGTTCCGTAAGTTGCAAGAACATAATCAGCAATCCAGATTGGTAATTTCTCACCGTTTACTGGGTTAACTGCGTAAGCACCAGTGAATACACCAGTTTTTTCTTTCGCAAGTTCTGTACGCTCTAGGTCACTCTTCATTTTTACAGCGTTAATGTAAGCTTCTACTGCTTCTTTTTGTTCCGCTGTTGTGATTTCTGCAACAAGCGCATGTTCCGGAGCTAGTACACAGTATGTTGCACCAAATAATGTATCAGGGCGCGTTGTGAATACTGTGAACTTCTCGTCTGTACCATCGATGTTAAAGTGTACTTCTGCACCTTCAGAACGACCGATCCAGTTACGTTGCATATCTTTTAAGCTTTCTGGCCAATCAAGCTCATCTAGATCTTCTAATAGACGATCTCCGTAAGCTGTAATTTTTAACATCCACTGTCTCATCGGACGACGCTCAACTGGATGTCCACCACGCTCACTCTTACCGTCAATGATTTCTTCGTTTGCAAGTACTGTACCAAGTGCTGGGCACCAGTTTACAGGTACTTCATCAACGTAAGCTAAGCCTTTTTCAAATAGTTTTAGGAAGATCCATTGCGTCCACTTATAGTAGTTTGGATCTGTTGTATTTACTTCACGGTCCCAATCGTAAGAGAAACCTAATGATTTAATTTGGTTACGGAACGTATTAATATTATGCTCTGTAAATTCAGCTGGGCTGTTTCCAGTATCAAGTGCATATTGCTCTGCTGGAAGACCGAATGCATCCCATCCCATTGGATGAAGAACGTTATATCCTTGCATACGCTTCATACGAGATAAAATATCTGTCGCTGTATAACCTTCTGGATGTCCTACGTGTAGGCCTGCACCTGATGGATATGGGAACATATCTAGTGCATAAAATTTTGGTTTTTCTGTCTCATCTGGCGTACGGAATGTTTTATTTTCTTCCCAGTACCCTTGCCACTTCTTCTCAATTTCTTGATGATTAAAGCTCATGAGATACCCTCCTTGAAATTCTATTTATTTTCACCGCCCAAAATACAAAAAACCTCTCATCCCTAAAAAGGGACGAGAGGTTATAGATTCCCGCGGTACCACCCTAAATTAATGTACAAATGTACATTCGCTTAGATCCGTAACGTGGATTAACGGCAATTGCTACTATTAATTTCACAACTGCAACTCAAAGGCGAGTTCATAACGAAACGTGGATTGACTTGCACCGACCGTCAACTCTCTAAACCAGCTTCTATTACTACTACTCCTTCTCACTGTTATTACACATATAAGTTACGTGAACTATCCTTCACCTAGTATCTCTTAAGAGCTTACTAAAGCGAGGACTTCTCGGTTAATCGTTACTCTTCATAACTAACGAATTCATCTTAAGACAGCCGAGCTATCTCCCTTGTTCTAAAGGTTGTTTTATTTAAATATATTCTAAAACATGTGAACATGTTCCGTCAAACTAAACTGCAATTTTTTCTTCAACTGTTTCTTCTACTTTTACTCGTTTATCATAAATACTTGTTGCTACAAGCGCTACTACAAGCATTACCATGATTGCTATAAACAATACTTCCATATTGTATAAATCTACAATTGCTCCGCCAACGACCGGTCCGAACATTTTCCCTACAGTCGCCGCACTATTTACGACCCCTTGATAAAATCCTAATTTATCTTTTGGTGCAAGTATATTTGCAATCGTTGGAACCGCAGGCCATACAAATAACTCACCAATTGTTAATGTTACCATCGCAACGAGGAACATCGTAAATTGCTGCGCTTGACTTAACACAATGAATGACGCCGCAAAAATGAAAATTCCAATCATAATTTGCTGTTTTAAGGAACGCTTCATCCAGCGAATTAACATACTAACAAGTGGCTGCGCACAAACGATCATTGCTCCGTTTATCGTCCACAATAAACTATAATGACGAAGACTAATGTTTAATTCCTGCATATGTGTTGCAATCGCTCCTTGCCACTGTACGTATGTAACCCAGCATAAAGCATATGCTACACACACGATAAGAAGTGCTTTAAATCCAGGTGTAAGTGACCACCCTTTTTTCGTTTCGACTTCTTTTTGCACTCCTGGCTCTTTCTTGTCTTCCATACCGCGGAATCCAATAAAAGCAATTAAGAAGAAAACAAAGTATAAAATAAAGTTCGCTAAGAAAATATAATCAAAACGATACGATGCAACTAATCCACCACATGCTGTTCCGATCGCAATACCAACATTTTGTCCAACATACATCGCATTAAATGCCCGTCTTCCGCCTTCTGGCCAAACCGTACCAACCATCGCATACATCGATGGGAAGACCATTCCAGAACCGAAGCCGATTAACGCTAGCCATACAACATATAACGGCCAACCGTGGAAGAACACAAGACCTAAAATTGATACAAGTGTAATCACAATCCCTACTAAAGTTGATTTATAACCGCCCCATTTATCAAATAAAACACCGCCGAGCAAGTTTCCTATTACACCAGTAAGCGAATTGATCATTAATACCATTCCGGCCACAGATAAAGATTTTCCTAGGTGATCATGCAAATAAATTGTATTAAAAGGCCATAAAAAAGAAGCACCCGTGACATTAATAATCATCCCAGCTACTAATAGCCATACTTTCCTTGGCATAGCTTCCCCTCCTATTCTATTTTTTTCGTTCATATATATAACAGTAAAATTGTAGTCGTTTTTAAATAGGAAGGCAACTGATTAATAGTTGATGAAATTCAGATAATAGTTCGTCGGTAAATGAATTTATATTGGTTGCTTCTTGGATTATATCAGCGATTATCAGAATATATCGGCGCAACTACAAATATATCAGCGATTATTAAAATATATCGACTTACCGACAAAAAACGACAACAGTAACAATATATAAAAGGGTAGACTGCATGAAATTTTCATGCAGTCTACCCTTATTTGTACTATCCAACTTCCTTTTCTCGCTTCACACGTTCTTTAGCACTCCATTTAAACACCTTATCTAGTAGCGAGTATATTCTCCCAGATTCTTTCGTTAACAAAGGTCCTAACGATGCTAATATTAAAACATACAAAGCTGAGAACGGTTTAATCGCTGCCATTAAGCCACCCGCAATTCCAATATTCGCGACGATAATAGAAAATTCTCCGCGTGATACAAGTGTTAAACCGATATTCGTAGAAGCCTTATGCGATAACCCAGCTTTACGCCCCGCAACCATTCCAGCAGTAAAATTACCGATAAGAGTAATGAAAACTGCTCCTAATGCCAACCACACTGCTCCGCCAAGTGAAAATGGGTCTATACTTAAACCGAAGCTGAAAAAGAATATAGCTCCAAAGAAATCACGAAACGGAACGACAAGCTGTTCAATTCGATCACTATGCTCTGTTTCAGAAAAAACGAGTCCTAGTAATAATGCTCCAATTGCCTCTGCAACATGAATCGTTTCTGAAAATCCTGCTACAAAGAACAAAATAGCGAATATTACAATAATAAAAATTTCATTGGACGAAATATCTAACATTTTATTTAAAAACCGTGTAGCTTTTCTAGCAACTACAAAGAATAGTAGCATATAACCTACTGCGATTAAAATAGATGTAAGAGCACCTACAAATGATGTTGCCCCTCCAAGTACTAATCCTGAAACGACTGATAAATATACCGCTAAAAAGATATCATCAAACATAATGATTCCTAAAATTAGCTCCGTCTCTTTATTACCAGATCTTCTTAAATCAACAATTACTTTCGCAACAATTGCACTCGATGAAATTGTTATGATCCCAGCAATAATTAATGTTTCTAATAAGGGGAAACCCATTATATATCCGTAAAGTAAACCTAATATAAAATTAAGCGATATATGAACAGTTCCCCCAAAAGCAATTGATTTTCCTGATTTAATTAATTTTTTAATTGAGAATTCTAAACCTAAGTAAAATAGGAGGAATATGACGCCAACACGGCCGAGGAAGGAAATAACTTCTCCACTTTCAATAAATCTTAAATCGATAAGCCCTAAATCTGGGGCATGAGGCCCCACTAGCATACCGAGTATAATAAGAAACGGAATAATCGAGAACTTTAACTTTGCAGCGAGAATAGCTGCAAAAGCGACTAATACTAACGCAGTTCCAACTTCAAAGATTAAAGTATCCATCGATTATGAATCCCCTCCTACTGAAAGCAACTCATTAATAATTCTTTTCACTTCATGTCTTTCACCTGATAATACGAGCATATCGCCAGCTTCAATGATAGAATCTGGGCCTGGATTAAAGAACTTCTTCATATTCTTTTTCAAAATGGCAATAATCGTTATATTATATGTGTTTCGAACATGTAAACTACCAATTGTTTTTTGTACAACTGGTGCATTATTTTCCACCTTAAACCACTCAATTGATAATCCCTCAAAAGCCATTTCAATCGTATCTAAAGCTTGTGGCCTATATACCATTCCGCCCAATATAGCTGCAATTTGTCTCGCTTCAGAATCACGAAGAGAGACGCTTGAAATACTCTCTTCATGATCAGCATCAAAATGGTACATTTCTCTTCGGCCATCATCATGAATAACGATAACCATCTTTTCATTACCTTTTGTAATCACTTCAAACTTACATCCAATACCCGGCAGTTCACTCTCTCTAATATTCATATTTTCCGCCTCCTAATTTTTTAGTTACGGCTTTTATAAATCGACATCAATCTCCGTTTTAAAGCTCTCATCCTTTGAGATACCTAAATACTTTAGTGTCTCTGATGGAGTCGCGTGATGAAAATGTTTTTGCAATAGTGCAATCGCTATCCCTCTTTTGTACGCATGAAATCCGAACGTTTTTCGCATTGAATTCGTTCCGATTTTACCAACAACTCCAACTGCTTCTGCAGCATTATGAATTACACGATACGCTTGTTGGCGCGTAATTGAATTTGGCGTTTTATTAGATTGGAATACGTAATTTTCTCTTTTAACGCCAATAGATTGTACGTAATCTAAAAGCGCTTCTTTTACTTTTGTATTTAAATAAATATCTTGTTTAAATTTTTCATCTTTCACAGGAAGAGCATAAAACTCTTTAACAGTCCCGTCTTCATTTAATACATCTTCAAATTTCATGCTAAGTAGTTCTGTAATTTTTAATCCTGTGTTAATTCCAATAACAAATAAAAGATAATCTCGCTGGGAGTGCTCTTTTAAATATTTTTTCATAGCCTCAATTTGGCTTATATCTTTTAATGCCTCTACAACTTCCATACATGTATTCTCCTCATCTTATGAACGGTAATTTTCTCATTATGTTGTCCATTTTACCTTATCATGCTATGAGATTTCCATGTGTTATCCATTATTTTCACAATATACTCAGGTGGTTCTGAAAACTTTCAATGTGGAAACTTACGATTGTATAAATACGTTGCGGTAAAAAAATGTGGGGATAAAAGTTCAGCTTCTTTCTACAGATTGGATTCCTCCTTTCCTTATACAGCTACTTCTACTTTTATATTACGTTACTTACTTACATTATATTATACATTTCAGTAACATTAAAGTGTTTTTTCTGAAAATAATAAAAACCGAGCGTTTTTGCTCGGTTTTTATTATTAATCTTCTTTCGGAAGAACAATTCCTTTATACAATTGAACTGTAATGAAGTAATAAATCGCATAAATAACTACGAAAATTACGATTGGTATCCAAATACGGAAGTACGGATCGATTAAAATAAATCCGAAAATATTCATACCAACTAATACGTGAGCGATACCCACAATTGCTGGGAATAAGAATACTAAGAATAGCTCTTTATAAATCGATTTCGTTAATAACTCACGGCGCACACCGATTTTACGAAGCATTTGATAACGCGTAATATCTTTTGATGCACCAGAAAGAATTTTAAACATAAGACAGCTTGCCATCATTGCTAAGAACGCAATTCCAAGGAAGAATCCCATAAATACTGTTCCACTCGCAATGCCATAGAACCCACTATAAGCTTGATATTTACTATCCATTTGTTCAGCTTTTACATTTTTATATTTATCTAGCTGCAACTCGTCAAGTTTTTTCCATTCTTTTTTATATGTTAAAAAATCATCTGTTTTTCCGATAAATGCTATACCTTCTTTACCATTTATCCCATCATACATTTTTTGATCTACAATTTTAATTGCATGATCATTGTATAAATAATATGGATGGATTGTACTAAAAGCATCTGTCCATTCCGCTGAAAGTTCTTTAGTATTCCCATCTTTTTGATTCATCTCTCTAGAAACTGCACCTACCGGTAGTTCCTCTGAAACTTTTTTCGTATTTACTAAATCCTTCATAGACTTCATCTTTGCCATATCTTTTACGAAAGGACGATTTTTCTCTAAATCTTCTTTTACATAGTAAACGTATTTATCATCAACTTTGTAACGATATTCGCTTTTCTCTTTAAATGTAATACCATCTAAAATTTTCTTTTCTTCAGCTGTTGGATTATGAACTACTGAATCATATATTACTAAACCATCTACCATTTTTATAACGTTATTTTTAAATGCCATACCACCTGAAATTGCACCAGCTCCAAGTGCAACTAACATTGCCACTGTTGCAAGTACTTTTGTTAAACTATTAATTCGGAAGTTTAATTGTGCAAATGTAAAAGCATTAAGTCCTTTTTCACTACGCTTTTTATTACTTTTTAACTTTTTAATAATGACTGGAAGAAGTGAGCCAAATAGCATGTAAGTACCAGCTGTCGTTGTAATTAATGCAATAAGGATTCCCATCTCTTTTAGTTTTTCCATATAGATCATAGATGCATAACCTATACCTAATAAAATAACAGCAAGGAATGCCACTACAACTGTCTTTTTACCTTTTACTGCAACACGCTCTGTTTGTGCATCTGCATGTACTAGTTGCAATACAGAAATACGTGACAATTTAATACTGTTCATAATTGCTGATAATACAAATAGTGCAAAGAAGAAGATGCAAGTAACAGTCATAGATGGTAGATAAAATGCTTTATACCCTTCACCAGCAAATTCAAGCTGTTTCATTAATAACTGTCCAATACCTTCTGCAAGTCCTACTCCAACTGCAATCCCGATTGCAAGAGACGCAGCACCTAATACGATTGTTTCAATAAACATAAGTAATGTAACTTTATGTTTTTTCGCACCTAACATCATATACATACCGAACTCTTTTTGACGAAGAGATAATAAGAAAGAGTTTGCATATAAAATGTAGAAGAACGTTATAATTGCTAATAAAAATGATCCTGCTTGGAATACGAATCCAATAGATTTAATCACTGAATTAGATTCTAAAAATGCTTTATTCAGTGCTAACGTTTGGAACATGTAAAAAATGGAAATCGACATGACAAGACCGACAAGTAAGACGATATAATCTTTCAGCTTACTTTTCAGCCCCGACATGGAAAGTTTAAATAACATACTGGAACCTCCTTTCTTACGCCTTTTGTGTACCTAAATCTGCAAGTACATCTAAAATTTCTTTGTAGAACTCTTCACGCGTACCACCGCGATGAATTTCTTTATATAGCTCACCATCTTGAATGAATAAAATACGCTGACAGTAACTTGCACTATATGGATCATGCGTAACCATCATAATCGATACGCCTTGATCTTTATTTAAGTTTGTCATCGCATCAAGTAAACTCGTTGCATTTTTAGAATCAAGCGCTCCTGTTGGCTCGTCCCCTAAAATAATTGCCGGCTCATGCACTAAAGCACGCGCTGCTGCTGAACGTTGTTTCTGTCCACCAGATACTTCAGATGGATACTTTTGAAGTATTTCTGTAATCCCTAACATATCCGCTACTTTTTCTACTTTCGGTCCAATATTACGTGATGCGACACCTTGAAGAGAAAGTGGAAGTGCAATGTTTTCATAAATAGATAAGTTCTCTAATAAGTTAAAATCTTGGAAGATAAATCCTAATTTTTGCGAACGGAAATCTGAAAGCTCACCTTGCTTCATTTTTGTAATATCCGTTCCCGCAATTTCAACAACGCCACCTGTTGCCTTATCTAACGTTGAAATTACATTTAATAATGTCGTTTTACCGGAACCAGATGGTCCCATAATTCCAACAAACTCACCCTCTTGAATTGAGAATGAAACACCCTTTAACGCGTGTGATTGGTTCTCACCTTTTTTACCGTACACTTTTTGAACGTTTTTCACGTCTACAACTGGTTTCGTCATATATATCCTCCTACGCTTGTTTTTCCATTACCTATTTTGCGCTTTTTAGAAGTGAACTGCTATTTGTTAACATTACAATTACCTTACACTTTTGTAAGATAGAAAATGGATGCGTGTAAGGTTGGCTTTTCATACTAGTTCACATTTCGACATAGTAAATCGGTAAATGAAATTATATCGGCGATTGTTAAAATATATCAGCGGTTATTACACTTTTATCAGCGATTTTTCAAATATATCGGCGATTCTTACACTTTTATCAGCGATTACCAAAATATATCGACTTATCGACAAAAGATGACAATAAAAATAGGCTGTTCCGCGAAAGGAACAGCCCACTGATTAAAGTTTCACTTTATTTCTTTAAAGGTGTTACCGTCCAGTACGTAATAACACGCCAAATCCATTCTAATGGACCCATTTTAAAGATTTTCATCCAAATTACACTAAACACAATTTGAATTGCATAAATTGCGATACATACATATAACGTCTGCATGTATGTTAAATTTCCTGCAAAGTTAAATACACTACCAGCAATTAAAATCATTGCCGTTTGTCCGATATAATTTGTTAAAGCCATACGACCGTAGTATTTCAATGGTGCTAATAATGTTTGAACTGGTTTTAACTGAAGTAATAAAATTAATGCTCCTACATAGAAAGCTGAAATAATTGGTCCAACAGTAATACCAATTTTTAGAAACTGGCTTGCAACATCCATTGTTCCCTCTTCAGTTTCCATTATCCCATTTATAAATGGTTCAGCAGGAGCGTGCCCATATTGATACCATACTGCTATGACACTTAAAACAAACATAATACCTGTAAAAATAGCGACTTTCTTTATATTTTGCGTGAGATTTTCAAATACACGATATTGTCCTGCAGCAAGTCCTAATAAAATTAAGCCAAGTGGTAATAGTTCTTTAACTCCCATTACACTGAAGGCAATTGTCAAAATAAGTCCTAGTGCTAGGTTCACTTCTTTTTTCGCTTTATAAAACGGCAAAACGATTAACCCACAAATTGCGTATAACGCTAGTGCTTCTCCAGGCTGAAACATTTGATGAATTAAACCAAAAATAAATAATGCTACTAAGCGACGTAAAAATAAAACATAGCCATTCTTCCCTTTTGCAATCGCTCTTGAAATAAAGATATAGAATCCCACTCCAAATAAGAATGAGAAGATTGAGAAGAAACGACCTTCTACAAATAAGTATAAAAACCTTTGATAGCTAGCATCTACTGTATTAGGATATGGAGTTTTAATATTAAGTAGCGCTAGAATATTTACTAAAATAATCCCCAGTAATGCGAAGCCACGAATGTAATCTAACTCATCAATTCGCTTGTTTGTAATATTGTTCCCCATAAAGCAACTCCTTGTCCAAAATTTAATCCTCCCTTACTCTACTGGAAAAGGACAATTACAACTATCGGCAAACCTTACAGAAATCTTACACTATTGTCATATAGCAAAATAAAACCAGGTCATATTTCGACCTGGTTTACTCTGATTGTTTTGATTTTTGAGATTGTCCTTTTTTACTATTACGCTGTTTTACTTGAACAATGGGATCAAGTTCATTCGAAAACTCAGCGTTATGTCCATTTTGTGTTTTTTGCTCTGGATTATTTTGATCTGAACGTTTCGCCATTACATTCACTCCTTCTTAGTGCGGTGTAATAATCATTTGATGTTGCAATTGGCGAATTGCCATACGTGCTCTATTTAATTGCTCACGTTGCTCATCATTCGCATGTTGTTGCATCGTTTGTAAATCGTTATACGCTTGTTCTAATTGTAACTGTGCATCTGAATACTCCATCGTATTGTAATGCTCTTGTCTCATGCCTTGTTCTAATTGTTCTTTTGCATATTCCACCGCTTGTTCCGCTTGTGTAATATACGATTCAAGTGATTGACGCTCTGCCATAATTGTCCCTCCTTGCTTCAATTCCCCTTTAGTGTGTCCCTTCCATCTCTACCTTATGAGTATGTTATAATGGATTTTGTTTCATTTTGACTCGGCTTAGGAGGGAAAATAATGAAGGTTCAAAACCCTTTTCCATATACAAACGACAATAAACGTTATCATACATGGAATTACCATTTACGAAATGAATTTGGTGAAAAAATCTTTAAAGTTTCATTAGATGCTGGCTTCGATTGTCCAAACCGTGACGGTACAGTTGCTTACGGTGGCTGTACATTTTGTAGCGCTGCCGGATCTGGCGACTTCGCTGGTGATCGCCGCGATGATGTTATAACACAATATCATGAAATGAAAGAAAAAATGCGTTCAAAGTGGAAAGATGGCAAATGTATCGCTTATTTCCAAGCGTACACAAATACACATGCACCACTTGAAGTGTTAAAAGAAAAATTCGAACCGCTTCTAGCAGAAAAAGACGTTGTCGGTCTTTCTATCGCAACTCGTCCAGATTGTTTACCAGATGATGTTGTTGAATATTTAGCGGACTTAAATAAACGCACATACCTTTGGGTTGAACTCGGTTTACAAACTGTTCACGAACGAACTGCAAACCTTATTAATCGCGCTCACGATTATCCGTCTTACGTGGAAGGCGTAAATAAATTACGTAAGCACGGCATTAAAGTTTGCTCTCATATTATTAACGGTCTTCCACTTGAAGATTACGACATGATGATGGAAACAGCTCGTGAAGTAGCGAAACTTGACGTACAAGGAATTAAAATCCACTTACTTCACTTATTAAAAGGAACGCCAATGGTGAAGCAATATGAAAAAGGACAACTCGAATTCCTTTCTCTTGAGGATTACGTAAGTCTTGTTGTTGACCAACTTGAAATTATTCCAGAAGACGTAATTGTGCACCGTATCACAGGTGACGGCCCACCTGATTTAATGATTGGTCCAATGTGGAGCTTAAATAAATGGGAAGTATTAAATTCCATCGATGCAGAATTTGTACGCCGCGGAAGCTGGCAAGGAAAATATGCAAATGAGGAGAAACAACAATGAAATTAGAACGTGTATTACCGTTTGCTCGCACACTGCTGCAAACGGCTGTTAAAGAAGGCGACTACGCTGTAGATGCAACACTTGGAAATGGTCATGACACTTGCTTCCTAGCTGAAATTGTTGGGGATAGCGGAAAAGTATTTGGATTTGATATTCAAAAAGAAGCGATTGAAAGCTCAACAACTCGTCTAAAAGAAAAAGAACTTTTTGAACGTACTGTTTTAGTTCACGATAGTCACGATACACTTCTATCAGTACTACCAGAAGACGCAAAAGGAAAAGTAACAGGCGCTATCTTCAACTTAGGTTACCTTCCTGGCGGTGACAAGCATATCGTTACAAAACCGAACTCAACAATTTCGGCAATTGAACAATTACTAGAAGTAATGGCACCTGAGGGTATCATCGTCCTCGTCATTTACCACGGACACCCAGAAGGACAAGTAGAACGCGACGCTGTTCTCAAATTTGCAGAAGAGCTAGACCAAAAACAAGCTCACGTACTGCGATATGGCTTCATTAACCAGCAAAATAACCCGCCATTTATTGTGGCGATTGAGAAACGATAAAGTGAAACTTTAATCAGTGGGGGGAATCCCCACTGATTATTAGTTGAACCAATAGGGCATTTATGGGCAGTTTATCTCCCAACTAACTTCTTTGCTCCAGCCGAATTTTAAGGTGGAAGTTTTACTGCCCGTTAATGCGGGGTAATATATCAACGATTTTTCAATTATATCTATCGTAACTCGGGATATATCAACGATTTTTTCGATATATCTATCATAACTTACAATATATCAACGATTTCTCGGATATATCGATTGTTCGACAAAACATAACAAAAAAAGACGTGCATTCACTGCACGTCTTTTTTTATTCTCCTATATAATGGATATAAACATTCTTAAAGGAGACGAGACAATGATCGGAATACTAGCAGGAATGGGTCCAAAATCAACTGGACCATTCGTCGATACAGTTGTAGCAGGGTGTCAAACAATATACGGAGCAAAGCATGATATGGACTTTCCCCATATGATGATTTATTCATGCCCAACACCGTTTTACATGGATCGCCCTATTGATCACGAAGCAATGAAAAAAGCGATTATTGACGGGGCACAAAAACTCGAAAGTACTGGCGCAAGCTTTATCGCTATGCCGTGCAATACGGCACATCTTTATTTTGAAGAATTACAGCGTTCTCTTTCTATCCCAATTTTAAATATAGTTGACGAAACGTTAAAAGCAATTCCTGAAACTGCAAAAAGAGTCGCTCTTCTTGCAACGGAAGCGACAGTTCAAGCTGGTATTTATCAAGACGGGATTGCAAAACGGAATATAGAATACATTCATTATGAAAAATGGCAAAGGATGATTAATCAAATTATTACGTATATTAAAAGCGGAGAAGTTGAAGAAGCTCACAAATTATGGAACGCACTCGTTGTGCAATTGAAGGATGAAGTAGATACCGCAATTATCGCATGTACTGATTTGAATGTTGTGGCTAGTGAGGATTTTGTTGATTCTTCTCAATGTCTTGCGAAAGCGGTTGTTAGGATGTACTTATCAAATATAAAGAGATCTTCATAAACATAGAAAACACTCCTTCTAAAATGTGTTTTCTGTTTAATAAAAATCCCACAAACTTTTAACTTTCTTCACAATTCTTTCAAAGTAATCACACTTAATCTCGCTATATTAAATAAGTAGTTATTCATATAGGGAAGGTTAGGGGAACTGAAAGTATGAAACAAAATCGTTCGCTTCATTACATTTTTTGGCGTTGGCATTTTTATGCTGGACTTTTTATTACGCCGCTTCTTATTACTTTGTCACTGAGCGGAATTGGGTATTTATTTCGGGAGGAAGTTGAAGATTTCATCTATAAAGATTTATATTTTGGGAAGAGCGCCCAAACAGAGTCTATTTCGATGTCTGATTCTATTTCCTTAACCGAGAAAAAATATCCACATTATAGTGTGGCGAAAATTAGTGAGTTTAATGGGGATTATAATACGAGACTTACGATTACAAATGAATATACAGGGCAACAAAAGTATGTGTATTTAGATAGCAATAATCAAATTGTCGGAGATCAAAACGCAAGTGAAACGTTTGCCAATATAATGCGGGAATTACATAGTTCTCTTTTAGTTGGTGGCACTGTCATCAACTATACTGTAGAACTCGCGGCGTGCTGGACAATCTTTTTAATCGTAACCGGATTGTACATGAGTATACGCCAATTCAAAAACACACCAGCATCCAATAAGCGAGAAAAAGCAAAACGACGTCATTCTATTATCGGTATTATATTTACAATTCCACTCGTTCTGCTAGTCGCATCTGGATTGCCATGGTCAGGATTTATGGGTAACCAAATTTATAAAATTGCGTCGTCGAATGAATCGCTCGGATATCCGAAATTGTATATGGCGCCGCCTGAATCAAAGGTAAAAGAATTGCCATGGGCAACAAGAAAAGAAGCTCCTCCTGAATCGAATTCAAATGAACCGAAAGCTATTTCTGTCGATGAATTACAAAAAGGAATTGAAATAAAGAAGCCATACGTTATCTCACTACCAGCTGATCCGAAAGGTGTATTCACTGTTTCGAAATCGAGCGGTTCTGGTATTACAGGTATGCATGTTGCACCAAATGAAGAAATAACAGCTTACTTTGATCAATATAGCGGAAAGCTTATTTCCAAAACGGACTATCGTGATTATGGATTACTTGCACAATGGTTCACTTACGGCATCCCGCTTCATGAAGGACATTTATTTGGATGGCCAAATAAAATATTATGCTTACTAACGACATTATCTCTACTACTTCTTATTTATTACGGGGTAAAAATGTGGTTAGCAAGAAAGCCGAAAGGAAAATTAGCAGTACCTCCAAAACAAAGAGATAAGAACAGTATATTCGTTTTCTTTATCATGATGGTTATACTGGGCGCTGTCATGCCTTTATTTGGATTATCTGTATTAGTGATTTTTGCGATTGAACTTCTTATATATGTATTTTCAAAAATACAATCATAATGAAAAAAAAACCACTCTACATGAGTGGTTTTCTTCATCACTGCGCTGTTTTCTTTCGGTACATCTTCCCATTCCAATAGAAGAATCGTGAAGTGAGGCCTCCGTACTTTACAATGCGCCGTGCCATTTTGTGCATATTCTTTTGTGCTGATACTTTTTGATCTGATAAATAAATACCAAGTAACCCTCGGCTTATAAGGCGATGAAACTTCGCATGAGGCAAATCACCAATGCTCTTCTCTGCTTCTTCTACAAAATGTTTCATACGATCTAATATCGCTTGCTCGTTTTCGTAATAACTACAGAAATTCAAATCTCCGCCTATACG
Source organism: Bacillus sp. B2-WWTP-C-10-Post-4 (assembly GCF_009183805.1). Classification (NCBI taxonomy): domain Bacteria; kingdom Bacillati; phylum Bacillota; class Bacilli; order Caryophanales; family Bacillaceae; genus Bacillus; species Bacillus sp. B2-WWTP-C-10-Post-4. Next base: position 198,126 of record NZ_WEII01000001.1, read on the forward strand.
GTCTTCTTCTTGATCAATGAAATAATCCAGCAAAATATGAAGTCCTTGTACGTAAGGGAAGTATCCTTGTCTAATTTTCGCAATATCTTCATCATGTAATTCATCATGAAAGGCATATGCGACAAGACAGAAGATTCCAAGTGTAGAACCGGCACATGCTGAAAATTCAAACCAACTCATCTCTGGTAAGTTTTCTTTATGCGCTTCAAACCACTTTTGTAATCGTGGTTCTCTTTCTTCTAATTTTACATGTTTATGAATTTGTAAATCACAATAATAACAAGCAAGTTCATGAAGAACAGGAGCAATTTTGTCATAGTGCTTCGTTTTCTTTAAAACATCTTGGCATGTTTCAACAAGTTCATCTAAATAACCACCATCATCTTGATCATCACGATAACGATAATAATTACCGCCGCCTTCTACTTCAGGTGATAATGCCATTAACATCGATTCATGCAGTGCGGCAAAATCATTTGGATCAAGTGATGTACTGCGATCACATAAATTATCTAAATAGTCGCTGATCGTTTGATACGCTACGATAAAACGAATACATTCTTCTCGGTGTTCATTTGCTAGCAGAGCTAAAATACCACCGCCCTCGCAATGAAACGTTTTATGCTCAATACTTGCGATTGCCTGACTATGAAGCTCATCATTCGGAATATGGTAGGCACGCTCTTTCCACATCGCTAGCTCATGGTGTACAACCGGAAACACATCACGGTATACTTTCGCCATGAGCGTTATGGGATTACTCGGTACGTTCACTTCTTCCTTCATCTCCTCTATTAAATGTACAAATAATGATTTATTTGTTTGTTTTTACTATATTATTGACATGCATTTCAGTAAATGACTGAATATAACTCAAAATTTCATCACGCTCATACTCATTTAATAGCTCGTGATAACAATTCGGCCATTCTTTAAAAGCCTTATCACTTATTTTAACATTATCAAACCAAGTGCGGACACGTGTTTTATCTACAAGTTTATCCTCACAAGCTTGCATTAGCAAGAGCGGAACATCTGGAAAATCATCTATTTTTTTATGAGCAATTTCGATAGACTTGATCAATTCACTATACCAACGTACTGATACTTTGCGCAAGAACAAAGAATCATTCTCCATTGCATCTCTTACTTCATGGTTACGTGTTGACATTTCCACCGTAAGATTCGTTGCAAATTGCAATTTTGGAGCCACAACATTTAATATTTTTGAAGCAAATTGAAGCGGAGCAGAGGGTCCAGTCACTACCCCTAAACAAGGCGAACTCAAAATAACACCTTCTACATCTTCTCTCTTCGTTTCTTGCATCATACGAATGACAATAAGACCACCCATACTATGACCGAATAGAAAAATAGGTAACCTATACTTTCTTGCTTCTTTCACCCATAATTTAACTTCCTCTATGTATTCATCAAATGAATCAATATGTCCTCTATTTCTTGAAGTCGTTCCATGTGACGGAAGATCCCCCATCACGACGTGGTAGCCGATATGATTCCACATTTCCGCAACTGCTTCGTAACGTCCGTGATATTCCATTGCGCCGTGCACAATAACAATGACAGCTTTTGCTTCCTCCGCTTCATAATTCCACATACGGCTCTCCTCCATTTCACTCTTTCTCATAATTTGATACACTAAAACTAGTCTCTAGGAAAGGAAGACTTTACATGATATATCCTTACAAAGAAAAAAAACCGAAAATTGCGAGTAGTGCTTTTATCGCTGACTATGTTACGATTACAGGCGATGTTTCCGTTGGCGAGGAATCAAGTATTTGGTTTAATACAGTCATCCGTGGTGATGTGTCACCGACAATCATTGGAGACCGAGTAAATGTACAAGACCAATGTACACTTCACCAAAGCCCACAGTATCCTCTTATTTTAGAAAACGACGTAACAATTGGGCATCAAGTCATTTTACATAGTTGCCATATTAAGAAAGATGCTTTAATTGGAATGGGATCTATTATATTAGATGGTGCTGAAATTGGCGAAGGAGCTTTTATCGGCGCTGGAAGCCTCGTTTCACAAGGAAAGAAAATTCCGCCGAACACGTTAGCTTTCGGTCGTCCCGCGAAAGTCATTCGTGAATTAACAGAAGAAGACCGTAAAGATATGGAGCGTATTCGCACGCAATACGTTGAAAAAGGTCAATATTATAAATCATTACAGAAGTAAATTTCCGCTGCCATAAGATTGGCAGCTTTTTTTATATAAAATCTAACTTTTTCTTTACAAAACATTATTACTCCCTCAACAAAATCTTATTAAAATAAAAGCTAATATCTCCATATATATGTAGATGAGGGAGGAGAATTTTCATGAAGGTCAGTGGATTATATAAAATAGAATGTTACATTTTCAGAGGAATTAACCGCTACTTTGATCAAAAAACATTAAATATCTTTTTCAGCAATATTACTCATATCGGTGGCGCGACTTTCTCCATCGCACTCACACTTTTCTTTTTAATTTTCGCAAAGGGAACTTTGCATCAAGCTGCAATTGCAACTGCTATTTCGTTAGCAATTAGCCATATTCCTGTGCAAATATTAAAAAGGTGGTATCCGCGAAAACGTCCTTATTTAACAATTCAGGATGCAAAATATCCAGTCCATCCATTAAAAGACCACTCTTTCCCGTCTGGTCATACAACAGCCGTTTTCTCTGTCTTCATTCCATTTATTTGCTATAATCCAAGCTTACTTGCTTTCCTATTACCGTTAGCATTATGCGTCGGTATTTCACGTATTTATTTAGGACTTCACTATCCGTCAGATGTATTCGTCGGTATGTGCCTTGGCACTTGCTCTGGCATCATCTCTTTTTATCAATTCATCCCACTTTTCACATAAAGGAGTGATATGATGAGAGTCGCCATTTTTACCGATACTTTTACGCCACAAGTTAACGGGGTTGCGAAAACGTTAGAGCGATTAACACAATATTTTCAGAAAGAACAGATCGCCTATTCTGTTTTCGCTCCTCAGCATACAGCTGAAGATAATTTTGTAGCGAATGTGAATAAGATGAGAAGTATCCCGTTAACAATATTATATCCAGAATGTCGTTTTTCTTTTCCTACTCCGCGCATTAAACGAGAACTACTTTCCTTTAAACCTGACATTATTCACATTGCCACACCTTTCAACATGGGACTTTGTGGATTGTATTATGCAAAAAAGTTAAACATCCCAGTTGTCGGTTCTTATCATACTGATTTCGATGCCTATTTACGTTATTACAAAATCGAATTCCTCTCCAATATGCTGTGGAACTATTTAAAATGGTTTCATAGTCATATGCAAAAAAATTTTGTACCTTCCTTTGAAACATTACATCAATTAAAAAACAAAGGCTTTCAGACCCTCTCTATATGGGGACGTGGTGTAGATTGCACACTCTTTCATCCTGCTTACAATACAGACCTATTCCGAAAAAAATATAATATTACAGCGAAGTATGTCCTTTCCTATGTTGGACGAATTGCTCCTGAAAAAGATATTGATACGCTGCAACACCTTATCGTTAAAACAGCACATACTCGAAACGATATTCATTGGCTCATTGCAGGAGATGGTCCTCTAGCAACAAGTTTACGTGAAGCTGTTCCGAAAACAAATATCACTTTTACTGGCTATTTACAAAGTACAGATTTAGCTGAAGCATATGCTTGTTCTAACATAATGGTGTTTCCATCAGCTACTGAAACATTCGGAAATGTCGTACTTGAATCACTCGCATGCGGTACACCTGTCATTGGTGCAAATAGTGGCGGGGTTAAAAATATTATTACAGATGGAAAAACGGGAGTTCTTTGTCCGCCTAAAAATGAAGATGCATTTCTATCATCCATTTATTTTTTATTACAAAATGAAGAAAAACTTGAGCAGATGGGAATAGCAGCTTCATCTTTTGCGAAATCAAAGAGCTGGGATGAGATCTTTCACGGTTTGCTTAACCAATATGAAGAAGTCCTGCAGCATAACGCATCAGAGTTGCTTGCTTAAATAGAAAAACTCCCTTCAAAAAAACGAAGGGAGTTTATTACATGGTTATAAATTTTAGTTTAATAAATGATACATAAGGTTAAACATTGTTTTATTTCTATTTTAATTATATCAAAAATAAACATAAATAAACAGACTTGTAATAAAAACCCATAAAAATTAATATATGGTTATACAGTATTTTAAACTGTATAATGATTTTAAGAATTCCCCTTAAAATCAACTTACTCACATACCTTTATACAGCAATTGTTCCCCAATTCTGTATATCAAAAAACCTTTCATTCATTTGAAAGGTCTTTTTGAGCCTGCACATATTCTTCTTTCGTATTTACATTTATAAACCAATCCGCATTCGCTTGTACATCTTCTCCAGAAACATACTTCACATTACATTGTGATAAAAGCTGGCCCATACTTCTTTTTTCTTCCTGAAGTAAAGCATAAATCTTTTCTTTCACGCGGTTGTGATACGCTGCAAGTAACGGTTGTTTTCTTCCATTAATAATAGGTACAACCGCATCATATTCATTACTCGTTTGCTCTAATAAAATGATAAACCATTCATGCGAAACGTTTGGTGCATCGCAAGGCATAATAGCGTACCAATCTGCTTCTATGTATTCCATACCTGATACAATGCCGGCAAGCGGTCCATTTCCTTTATAGTGCGGGATATCTTCTATAACAGGAACTTGTACGAATTGCTCTACTCGCTCTTTTATATCAGTATGGCTAATTACTACAATGTCTTGCAAAGTAGTTCCCATCACTTTCACAATATGCTCAACAAAAGTAGTTCCCTTCCAAATTGCTAACGCTTTCGGCTCACCAAATCTACTCGACATACCGCCCGCTAATACAATTCCAGCACACTTCCTCATTGGCGATGCAGCTCAAACGTAATATGGCCTAATTCCGGTAAAATTAATTTATTCATCGCAAGTCGAACCGCTCCGCTAGACCCTGGCATCGAGAAGACTACTTTGCGCCCAATTGTACCACCAATCGCTCTACTTAACATTGCGCTGCTTCCGATATCTTCTAAATAACTAATCATACGGAACAGCTCACCAAATCCAACAATTTCTTTATCTAATAACGCTGATACTGCTTCAATTGTAACATCGCGTTTCGTAATACCAGTACCGCCATTTGTTAATACAACATCTACATCTCCCTTATGATAACCAGCTAACACTGCTTGCTGAATACTTTCTTTATCATCTTTTACAATTTCATAAGAAGTTACTTTATGTCCCGCTTCTTTTAACAATTCATGTAATAGTTGTCCGCTCTTATCTGTTTCTTCCGTACGTGTATCGGAAATCGTAACAATCTTGCAACGCACTTCTTTTGGAGCTTGCTTTTTATGTTCAGTTACACTCATTTTTTATCTTTCCTTTCTTAAAGACTTTTCTTCATTTTATCATACATACCTTTACACAATTATGTATGAAGCCACTCATGCGGCATGATACAATATAAGTATACTAACCCACAAAAAGGAAAGTGTACTTTCTTATACTCCTAGACTACACATCTTTAGCTACTCTTTATATTTTCTACATAATAGAATTCAATTTTAAAACTTGTACTAAAAAATAAATTGGAGGTCTACATAGTATGGAACTTTATAAAAAATTAACAACAACATTTATCCTCTTATTCATCGCTTCAATCACTGTCGGCTTTTCCTTAAAAGGCGCAATTCCATACGCTACATTAGTAAGCATTATATTTGCGACACTATTTTTACTAAGTAGTGCCTTTTGCGCAAGTAAAGCACGTCAAATGAAAGGTTGATTACATATGTTCAGAAAGAAATCAATCTTTTGTAAATCATGTAAAACAGAAATACAAACGTATGAAAAAGCGTGGATTCATATGCCCTTTCCGGCGAATGGCATGACGAATATGAAAAAGTATATTGAATTAGAAGGACAAATTTATTGTAGTTCGTGTGTTGAGATAATGAATAAAAACCAGTAAATACAAAAGGGGTGTTTACATTGTTTGAGTCCAACCGTATCCAGTTACGAAAGTTTTCCGAAGATGATATTCTAACATATTATAAATGGCATAATGATATAGACGTTATGAGTTCAACTACACTTACTCTTGATAAATATTCCTTTCAAGACACAGAAAAACTTTGCCAGCAATTTATTCATTCTTCGAACTCTAAGAGCTATATCATTGAAGAAAAAGCTACGCATCTTCCAATTGGTATTACTTCTTTAATTCATATTGATTCGTATAATCGAAACGCTGAATGCATTATTGATATTGGTAAAAAGGATTACTGGGGACAAGGTTATGGGCAGGAAGCTTTAACCCTATTATTGGATTATGCATTTTTAGAATTAAATTTACATCGCCTTTCTTTACGAGTATTTTCTTTTAACGATAGAGCAGTTAAATTATATAAATCACTTGGTTTTCAACATGAAGGAACTTGTAAAGAAGCTATATTCCGCAACGGCACTTGGCATGACATTGAACTCTTCGCTTTATTCCAACGTAATTATAAATAAAAAAAGCTTTGCGCTCACCGCGCAAAGCTTTTTTTCATATATTATAGACCAGCTTGCTCTTTTAAAGCTGCAGCTTTGTCTGTACGTTCCCATGATAGATCTACATCAGTACGTCCGAAGTGGCCGTAAGCTGCTGTTTGTTTGTAAATTGGGCGACGTAAGTCTAACATTTTAATAATACCAGCTGGGCGAAGATCGAAGTTGTTACGAACTAGTTCTACTAGTACGTCTTCAGATACTTTACCAGTGCCGAATGTATCAACTGAAATTGATACTGGTTGTGCTACACCGATTGCGTATGCAAGTTGTACTTCTGCTTTTTCAGCAAGACCAGCTGCTACGATGTTTTTCGCAACATAACGAGCTGCATATGCTGCAGAACGGTCAACTTTCGTTGCATCTTTACCAGAGAATGCACCGCCACCGTGGCGAGCGTATCCACCGTAAGTATCAACGATGATTTTACGTCCTGTTAAACCAGCATCACCTTGTGGTCCACCAATTACGAAGCGGCCAGTTGGATTAATGAAGAATTTCGTTTCTTCATCCATTAATTCTGCTGGTACTACAGCTTTAATTACGTGCTCTTTTAAATCGCGATCGATTTCTTCCCATGTAACATCTGGGTGATGTTGTGTAGAAATTACGATAGTATCAACACGTACTGGTTTACCATTTTCATCATACTCAACTGTAACTTGCGTTTTTCCATCTGGACGTAAGTATGATAATGTATCATCTTTACGTACTTCAGTTAAACGGCGAGCTAATTTGTGAGCAAGCGAGATTGGAAGTGGCATTAATTCTTGTGTTTCATTACATGCAAAACCAAACATTAAACCTTGGTCTCCTGCACCAATCGCCTCAATCTCAGCGTCAGTCATTTGACCTTCGCGTGCTTCTAGCGCTTGGTCAACACCCATAGCGATGTCAGCAGACTGCTCATCGATAGATGTTAAAACAGCACAAGTTTCTGCATCGAATCCGTATTTTGCGCGTGTGTAACCAATGCCTTGAATTGTTTCACGAACGATTTTCGGAATATCTACGTAAGTAGAAGTCGTAATTTCCCCCGCTACCAATACTAAACCAGTTGTTACAGTTGTTTCACAAGCTACACGTGCATTTGCGTCTTTTGATAAGATCGCATCTAAAATTGAATCAGAAATTTGGTCACAAATTTTATCTGGATGTCCTTCAGTTACAGACTCAGATGTGAACAGATGACGTTTTTTTGTCATGTGGTAAACCTCCCTACAGTAATTGTATATATTGTACGGAACTCATCCTTAATTTGCCACAAACTGCGACATACATTTATTCTCCCACACAAGCATACAGAAAAACCTTTCCTACTTTACATAGAGGAAAGGTTTAATTTGCTACTTGCATACTGCTTTTTGCCCTTCGCTCTTATCGTTCGAGACCTGTAGCCTCGCACAGGTTTTAGCACCTATTCACCTGCATTTATCAATACAAGTGAGGTTGCTGGGCTTCATCGGGCCTGTCCCTCCGCCAGCTCGGGATAAGAGAGTATCCGTCCCAACCTATACTAAAGAAATGATATTCATTTGTCAATTAATATTCACATTTTCCTGAAAGTTTTTCTCAATACGCCTGAAATGAAATATTAATAAGGAAATAATGCATTCACACAAACAAAAAGAAATAAATAGTATACATTATTTATATAATTGTGTTATACTCTTGTTGGGGATTACGAGAAATATTTCATTAAATGAAAAGGATGGTATATAAATATGAGTACTGTGAATGTCCAAATTGGTTTACACGAATTATTGAACGGAAGCAATGCACAGATTCAACTAAGTGTTCCGCAATTAGTGGAAAAAGTATTAATGCGAAATGAAGGGAAATTAACTTCTACTGGTGCCGTTTCTGCTTCAACAGGAAAATATACAGGACGTTCTCCTAAAGATAAATTTATTGTGAAAGAAGCATCGGTTGCTGACAAAATTGCTTGGGGAGCTGTGAACCAACCGATTTCTGAAGAACATTTTAATAAATTATATACTAAAGTTTTAGAATACTTAAAGGAAAAAGAAGAGTTATTCGTCTTCAAAGGATTTGCAGGCGCTGACCGCAATTACCGCCTACCAATTCAAGTTATTAACGAATATGCATGGCACAATTTATTTGTACATCAATTATTCATTCGTCCAACTGAAGAAGAGTTAACGACTCATGAATCAGAGTTCACAATTGTTTCTGCACCGAATTTCAAAGCTGATCCAGCTGTTGACGGTACAAACTCTGAAGCATTCATTATGGTTTCATTCGAAAAACGCATCGTATTAATTGGTGGTACAGAATACGCTGGAGAAATGAAAAAATCAATCTTCTCTATTATGAACTTCTTATTACCTGAACAAGATATTCTTTCTATGCATTGTTCTGCAAACGTAGGTGAAGAAGGCGATGTAGCATTATTCTTCGGTTTATCTGGAACAGGTAAAACAACATTATCTGCTGATCCAAACCGTAAATTAATTGGTGATGATGAGCACGGTTGGTCTGATAACGGTGTATTCAATATTGAAGGCGGTTGCTACGCGAAATGTGTAAACCTTTCTCACGAGAAAGAACCACAAATTTTCGATGCAATCACATTTGGATCTGTTTTAGAAAACGTTATCATTAATGACCAAACGCGTATCGCAGACTATAACGATACTACTTTAACAGAAAATACTCGTGCTGCATACCCTATGCATGCGATCGACAATATCGTACTGCCAAGTGTTGCTGGACACCCAAATACAATCATTTTCTTAACTGCTGATGCATCTGGCGTCTTGCCTCCAATCAGTAAGTTATCAAAAGAACAAGCTATGTATCATTTCTTAAGTGGTTATACTAGTAAACTAGCAGGAACAGAGCGCGGTGTTACATCTCCGCAAGCAACATTCTCAACTTGCTTCGGTTCACCATTCTTACCACTTGATGCATCTCGCTATGCTGAAATGCTTGGTGAAAAAATTGAGAAACACGATGCGAAAGTATTCTTAGTAAACACTGGCTGGACTGGTGGCGAATACGGCGTTGGTAAACGTATGAACTTAGGTTACACTCGTGCAATGATTCAAGCTGCATTAAACGGTGAACTTGCGAAAACTGAAACAGCTAAACATGACATCTTTGGTCTTGAAGTTCCACTTCACGTACCAGGTGTACCTGACGAAGTGTTAATGCCTGAACAAACTTGGGCTGATAAAGCTGCTTACAAAGCAAAAGCAATCGAACTTGCAAACGAATTCAAAGCTAACTTCAAAAAGTTCGACAGCGTATCTGAAGACATTATTAACTTAGGCGGTCCAATCGCTTAAATTAAAACTTTCTGTTGAAATAACCCTTTACTCATATGAATAAGTGTCGTGTAACCGTAAAGTTTCGCGTACTCACCGACAAAACCCAATGCGGCTTAACGATTACACACACTTACATAAAAAAGAAGCTTACGTGAAAACGTAAGCTTCTTTCTATATCTTATATAAAGTGAAACGCTAATCTCTTCATCTGTGACCTAGATTATAAAATTACAGCTTCGAATATATACATTATATCCCTACTCGCTACATCTCTCGGGTTTCACATCGTATGGGGCTAAAAAAGGCCCTGACCGCTTCTATCCGTGGCTGGATCATCTATCCCATCTAAAAAGAAGTCTTTTATCTTTTTAATTCTTTCTCATCTTTCATGCTATAGTATCCTAAATTAACAACAATTAAGAAATAACCGCCCATAATTCCTACTGCAAATGCCCACATAACCATGTGGTGCTCAATTTCGTACATAATAATAGCACCCAAAATGGCAGCTGCAAAACGGTTAAACATACCGAGTGTCGGTGCTTTCGTCTTCTTTACAATACTATCTCCAAGCTTCTCAATTCGTCTCCCTAAAAGCCAAACGCAATACATACTTACAATAAGCCCAATTCCAGCACCTAGAAAATGAGCTGAAAACGGCGTTAACATCCAGCCTAGTAAAAGAAAACCTAGTAAATAATACGATTGAATTTTAAACGATCTTAATGACATACTAATCATGCTGTTCTCCTCTTCAGTAATTTTTATCTATCCAACAAAAAATTTCTTTCAAATTTATATTCCTTAAATCCATTTCACTCAAATTAAAAACAACATAAACAGTATGTTTATGTTGTTTAAATATTTTTAGGAAATAATATTATACAAGATTTCAAACATCATATTCTCATATTTTGTGACGGTTTTTCAAACTTTTTTCGTCCATTTATGAAAAAAATGATATCAATCTATGAACATACGGATATGATGTAATAAGCACACAAATAAAGGGGGCGTCTAATGATTTATTTTTTAATGGCTCTCATTCACCTCATTATCCCTGCACTTATTGGACTTTCATTGTATTGGTACACGAAAAACCATAGCATTTTTTACGCTGTCCTCGGTGTTCTTCTTCCAGGTATTATTCTTATTACACTCTTCCGTATTCCATTTTTAAACTTAATTCCACTTATTACTGCTATCTTATTTCTCATCTTCTTACCAAAAATAAAAAAATAGGAAAGCAGATCATAGGTGATCTGTTTTCCTATTTTGATATAGGTTCCCCTGCAATAGAATGAACTTTTACTTTCTCCGATTTCACAAACCATAGACCGACAAAAATGATAATTCCACCGATGATTTGTTGAAACGATACATATTCATTTGCCCAGACAGCTGCAAATAAAACAGCTACAAGCGGCGTTATATACATATATACCATCGTATGTGACGCCCCAATTTTTTGAACACCAACATACCACATTACTAGACCAAATACTGTTACAAAGAAAATAGAATATAGTAAAGCAAATAGTGTCATTCCGTGAGTAATGTGAAATGGCATGACAAACACATGTGGACCACTTAACAATAATAGCGGAATCGCACCCACTAATGCAGACCATGCTGTAACACGTAATGCTGAATATTTTTTAATTAATGGTCCTGCTAAAACAGGATAAAGCCCCCAGCATATTGATGTAATAAGTCCAATTCCATTGCCATAAAAAGAACTAGTAAGCGAATGTCCTGCTACTAAAACTAATGCTGCACCAACAAAGGCAGTCATAGAACCGATTAACTTTCGAGAAGAAAACTTTTCTTGTTTCAAGAAAATCGCAAATGCAGTTGTAAAAATAGGTGAAATAGAAATGAGTAAAGAGGCATTTGTAGCAGATGTATATTTGACAGTTTCCATAAATAACGTTTGATACAGTACAATACCTACAATGCTAACGATAATTAATCTAGGTATATCCTTTCGCTCCATATAAACCGACTTTTCAATAAAAAAGGTAAGGAGTAACAGAAGCGGTGCCGCCGCCATCATGCGAAGTGCAGTAAACTCAATTGCTGTAAATTCTAAAAGTCCATACTTCGCAATTGTATAGTTAATCCCCCAAATAATAACAACACTTAAAATTAACAACTCAATTCCCCATCTTCTCATGCGTATCCCCTCCGCAAAGAAGATTATACAGAAAATTCAATCACATGTACATTTCATTATGTGAAAAAATCTTTTTACTATTGAAACGTTTTGGTAAATGAAATTATATCAGCGATTTTCTGAATATATCGGCGCAACTCCATTTATATCAGCGATTTCCCAAATATATCAGCGCAACTCCATTTATATCAGCGATTTTTTCAATATATCGACTTATCAACAAAAATCGACAATAATAGCGACTTATAAAATAAAAAAGGTGATTCCAAAATACATTTTGGAATCACCTTCCCTTTACTATATTCGAACGTGTAACTTCATATTTGGATTATAAAACTGGCTTGGGCTCTTTAACTGAAAAGTTCCTCCACCTTCATGCCAATCAACAGTTAACTTATCATCCATAAATACAAGCTTTGTACGATCAGCGATAAAGTTCATTGTGCTTGATTCAATATCCACATCGCGCTCATCTTTCTCTGCTACAGCTACTAAATCGATAATTCCGCTCATAACACAACCGCAACCTTCATTATCGTAAAATAACTTTATATATTTCGCTTCACTTGGAATCGTATCCATAATCTTTTTATATGCTGCTTCTGTTACAGTAACGTACATACGTTAATCTTCATCCTCTCTTCTCTTATCATTCATATATTGTATCACCATTTTTCTCAAAAGTTATATACAGAAAATTAAGACTAATATACAATGTATGTGATAAAGTTTCAGTAATCGAGCTTTTATGAATAGTTCATGCAGGAGAAAGGAGGTTTACTATCCGTGTTCAAACTACAACGATATCCTATGTTATTAGGTCTATTGGGTAGTTTCTTCATTTCTAGCGGAATACTGTTACAGCATGTACTTCCCTATTCTCCTTCTATCGGCTGGATTCTAGGTTTTATTTGTTACCTATCCGCTTCTTATTTTACTACGAAGAATACAAACAACTCATAAAGCAAAAATCATCTTAAGGAGGATTATCAAACATGCCAGCCTTAAAAAAAATAGAGCAATCACTCAATCACTTATTCCAAATTGAAAAATACGGAAAAGATAGTGCCTTTAGTCGATTTATCCCAGCCGTATATGATCCTATCAAATTTCCTTGGCAACAATTTTTCGAAGCAAATTTTGTAGATTTATTTAACGGCCTTATGATGCACGGATCTGAAAATGTAAACAAAGTATTTTTAGCTGTATTCCCTACAGATGACGTTCTTGAAACATTCATTTCACAATCCACACCTGGTGATTTACTCTTTATGCACCATCCCCTTGTAATGGAGTGTGGTGATCCGCTTGGAAGATCAGGTCGCGGTTTCATACCAATTCCTGAAAAATATTTGCAAGGAATAAAAGAAAAACAACTTTCTATATATACATGTCATGTACCAATGGATTTTCATCAAACGCATGGAACGAGTATTTCAATTGCAAAAGCATTAAACGCTACTGTAGTGGACGACTTTGCATATGGAGGTCCAGAACAAGAACCAATTGGTCTTATTTGTGAAATAGATGAAACATCAACAGAAGCACTCCAAAAACATCTAAAACAACTCTTCCAGATTCCTTACACAGACTTCGAAGGTAAACGACATGATTCCATTAAAAAAATCGCAATTATCGCTGGGTGTGGCGATGTTGTATCTTTAATGAAGGAAGCAGAAGAAAAAGGTGCTGAAGCATATATTACAGGAGAAATCCATTGTCATATCGACAATGATTACGGCCGACATAAATACTCGCTCATTATGGATTATGTAAAAGAAACGAATATGTCTCTAATTGGTGTGTCACACTCTGCCTCTGAATATTTAGTGAAAGAGACATTGATGTATGATTGGTTTAAAGAAAATTTTGATGTGGATGTTATTTTGCTTCCGCAGGAGAAATGGTGGCTCTAACGCTATCATTTTTTAAATTTATATACACAATACAATCGACCACAGAAAAATAGAGAAATGTGAAAGCACCACCTGTACCAACGTAAATGCTTTCGTTGTGCCGGAAAACGAACCTACTGGTAGCACCGAGTTTACTGGTGCTACCAGTATTACAGCATGAATATATATTCTATTTTTCTAATCACTGACATATAGCAATTCATTTCATAAAAAAAGACCCGAGATTCGGGTCAACAAATAGAAATATAAATGAACTACAACAAATAACAGACAAAGCCATTATATATTTTTCATAGTAAAACATCCATTATTTTCTTTTTACACTATCAATATATTATTTTTCGTTATCGTCCTCTTTTTTAGAACGTCTACCTAAGAAGAACACAAAAACATTACTTCCAAATAAGTGATGTTTTTTCTATTTAATGCAGTGGTAACATAACCTCAACCGTTGTTCCAACCCCAACTTCACTTTCAAAACTCATTTTACCATTGTGGTCTTTAATAATTTTTTCTGTAACTACTAAACCTAGACCAGTTCCTGTTTCTTTCGTTGTATAAAAGGCTTCATTTAACTTTGGAATTTTATCTTTCGGAATACCACATCCCTCATCTTTCACTTGAACGATGATTCCATCTTTTACAGTAACTTTAATCGTAATTGTTCCCCCAACTGACATTGCTTCAATTGCATTTTTGATTAAATTAAAAAAGACCTGTTTTAATCGTTTTTCATCACATGTAATGGACGGTAAGTCTTTACTGTAAATACCTTGTATGTGGACTCCTTGTTTTAAAGCAGGCTTTTCCATAACTCGAATAACATAAGAGATAATTTCTTGTATGTTATGAGTTTCTGATTCTAGTGATTTAGATTTCTCAAATCCACTAAGTTCTGTAGCAATTATATGAATCCGATCTACTTCTTGTTTCATAATATCACTATAAATTTTATCCTCTGGATGCTTGTCTGCCTGTTTATTCACAAGTTTTTTTAAGTTTGCTAAAGGTCTTCTAATCTTATAACCAATAACCGTTGCCATTTTTCCAACAGCTGCTAGTTTTTCTGTCTGTTTTATTTCTTTGTCCATCATCTCAAGCGTACGAACGTAAGACTGAACCCTCAAAAATATAATCCAACATATAATAGTAAATACACTATATAATGCCATTGGGATTAAAACGAGAGAAGATTGAATAATGATTCCTGTAAGAGCGTACTTCCCGACAAGTATCGCTGGAACTAACCAGAAATATCTTTTGTTCACAAAGATTGGTGCGAACAAAATAAAAAATACTTCTACTATATTTCCACCGTCAAATTCCGCATCGCTACCATAATAAATCATAATGTTATGGATACAATCTAATACATTATAGCCAATTAGAATAATATACTTTACCACAAAAACATTCTTCCATTTCATAAAGTATATTCCAATGCAAAACAATACTACCGTCAAAAGGTAAAGCCATAAACCTAAACCATCTTCAAACTTTCCTACGCCTTCTTGCTCTCCCGCGATTAAAGGTACGATAAATTCATAGGCAAGATCATACACAAAAAATATAATAAAAAATAAACTTAAAAATACTTTCAATGCCTTTATTTCTTCATTTTTAAATATATAGCCTTTATTCATATGGTAACTCCTAGCTTTTCTTCCACTTGGATTTCAGTATTTCCACACTTCCTTGGGAGAATGATGTCTATTCTCGTTCCAGTATCTCTTTCACTTAAAATATGCAGCTCACCAAGGTGCTCGGCGACAATTCGATTCGCTACCGTAAGTCCCAGACCAATTTTATCTTGTTTCGTTGTATAAAAGGCTTCTGTAACACGGGTTAAGTTTTCTTGCTTAATACCATGACCATTATCGATTACGCTGATTATTACATATTCTTTCCCTTTATTCTCTAATTGCAAATGTAATATGCCACCTTGTTCCATTGCCTCTAAAGCATTTTTTATCGTATATAAAAAGACTCCTCTTATTTTTCGTTCATCACATTCAACTTCTATTGTTTTTTCTTCCACATTAGAAATAAACTGCACGTTTAATTCATTCATTTTTCCGCGAAGACTTGTTATTACTTGTAATACAATTTTTCCTATATCATGTTTCTTATAAATAGAAGGTTTGCATGTAGCAACTTCCATCAACTCACTTATCATATTATTCATATTTTCTATTTCAAAAATCATACGTTTATAAATAGGATCCTCTTCATGCTTCTCTCGTTGTAATTGCGTAAATCCTTTTAATGAAGCCAGTGGATTTTTAATTTCATGTCCAACAGTCGCTGCCATTTTTCCGATTACTGCTAATTTTTGTGATTCACTAGCAATCGCAATACTTTCCTTTACGGCTGAAAGATATTGTAAAAATCGATTTAAAATGATATATGCAGCTATTAACATAAGCGTACACATAATAAGGAACATAAATGCTTTTACTTCCTCTAATACAAATAAATAAATTAAATATTTTCCTACAATAGAGGAAAGTAAAAACACATAAAATTTTTTATTTAAAAATATGGGTACAAAGAAAATGAGAATAATTTCTATTATATTTGTCGCATCAAACGCCGCTTTATTATAAAAAACATATGCAAATATATTAGCGATTTCTATCGCTATGTATGCAAATATCCATGCATATTTAACAAGGTTTGCCTTCTCTTTTTTCATTAAATATATATTCACGCACAGTATTGCTAATCCGCAAATAACTTGCCATATTATGTTGTATCCCTTATCCATTATTGATTTATCTTCTAATACGATTGCATAGAAAATTTGATATACAATAACAATGACATATAACACCCATAAAAGGATTTTTGCATTCTTTTCTTCTTCTTTATATGATAGAAAACTTTCTTTCACTTCAACACCCCTTCAAAATAATATCTCGAAGAATACCATTTATTATAATAAATGATTTTCATAGACAAACAAAGATAAATCGAACATTTGAGGAAAATCGTACCAAAAACGCAATATATTTAGACTATATACAGAGCATAAAATCTATGATCATTAATACGTATATTATGGAGGATGTTTTATATAGACGGCCTAAAAGGTAAAACAAAGCTTTTAGAATGGAGCCTATTGATAGAACAGGGGGAGTTTTATGTTTGTTACTGTCGAGAAAGATGTGCATATTTTTGTGCAAGACGTTAATCCTGGTCCAGGTAGTAAGACTGTTTTCTTCGTTCACGGATGGCCTTTAAATCATCAAATGTATCAATATCAACTCAATGTTTTACCAGAGCATGGCTTTCGCTGTATTGCCATGGATATACGAGGGAATGGGCAATCTGATAAGCCATGGACTGGTTACACGTATGATCGATTAGCCGATGATATCGCAATTGTTCTGGAAGCACTTCAAGTAGAGAACGCTACATTAGTCGGTTTCTCAGTTGGTGGTGCTCTTTCTATTCGCTATATGTCTCGCTATAATGGCCGCCGCATTTCTAAGCTCGCATTAATTGACGCTGTCTCCCCCTCTTTCGTTAAAAATCAAGAGTCCCCTTACGGTGTACCGAAAGAACAAGCAGATGCTCTCATTAATCAAATGTATGCTAATTTACCAAAATTTTTAAATGATGTATCTTTATCCTTTTTCAATAGAAACTTAGGAGCTGCAACCCTTGAATGGTTTTCTTATCTCGGTATGCAGTCCGCTTCTTATGCCCTTATCAAAATTTTACAAGCAGCTGCAAATGAAGATGTAACGAAAGATTTAAATAAAATTAACGTCCCAACAAAAATCTTCCACGGCGTTCACGATCAACTAATTCCTTACAAAAGTGCTGAACTTACACAACAACGAATTAAAAATTCTCAGTTACATGCTCTTACAAATAGTGGTCATGGTTCACCAATCGATCAAGTGGATGAATTAAATAAAGAACTGATAAAATTTTTACAAACATAACAACTGCAATATAAGAATGAAAGTTAACATAATCGTTTTTATAAAACATAAAATTCACACATTTCTCACAAATACACGAATAAAACGATTACATTTTCATATATACTAAATGTACAAGTAATACTCCCTAAACCCAGCTTGTCTGGTTACCCCGTTAAATACTATGAAAAAAGAACTTGTATCGTTATACAAGTTCTTTTTGTTTCTTTTATTTAAAGAGGATATCTTTACTATATTGATTTCCAACGAGTAAATCATATTGAAGCATTTTATATTGCTCTAACATTTCGTTTTGTTTCTTTGTTAAATCATTGATTACTTCTCCATTTTTATCAACTTTTAATTCATCTCTAAGCACTGGTATTTCCTTGTAAAGTTCCGATAAAAATTGATAAAATAAGGATTTATTTAATCCTGCATAATCAAAAATAAGATTAGAAAAATGAATTGGGCTTACTAAACCTAAATTATCATTTGGCATATCAAAGTTTGCATACATTAATAACGGAGTTTGCGCCATCGCTAAACGTTCACTCGGTGTTTTTTCATTCGTTATATACCCGTTTTCTTTATAAAAAGATTTATTTGTTCCTAATGATGGAAGATGATCTCCAAAGAATACTAATAATGTAGGTCTATCTAAATTATCTAGTTGCTCTATTAAATATTGAAGGGCCTCATCTGAACGTCTTAATCCTTCTGTATACGTCTCTAATTCTCCCTTTGATTCTTCATTTTCTAGACCGCTAATTTCTATTAGGTTTTCACCAAATCGGCCTTCTGTAAATGGAAAATGATTTTGCATCGTAACTGCATGAATAAATGTTGGCTGTTTTTGTTCCTCTAACTCAGCAATTATCTCTTTACTCATCGCTAAATCACTAATATAATCTCCATCAATATCCACATTTTCCATCGTGTCCTCTGCATTAAACTTATCAAATCCTAACACCTTATATACATCGTCACGTTTAAAGAATGTGCGACCAAATGAATGAATTGCACTTGTATAATAACCTTCTTTTTTCAACGCCGTAGGGATTGATGGAACTTCTTTCTTATTTGTAATAACCTGCTGATATGGTATAGAACCTGGCTTTAACAAACTCATTGAATAACTTGTTAATGCCTCAAATTCAACGTTCGCTGTATTTCCCCCAAATGTAGGAGAAATAGTTTGTCCCCCAGGAAAGTTTTCTATATAATGATGCAAATTTGGTACAGGATCTTCACTAAAAGAAAGGTTGGTTACTTTCGTCGGATCCCAAAACGATTCACTCATTACAAAAATAATATTCGGTTTCTCTTTTTTCTTTTGATTCCCTATATTTCCACTATATTGTTTTTTTATATCGTTTGCTATTTGAAGCATATTTTCTTTAGAATAATTTTTTGATTTTTCCATAACTGTTGTATCTAAATTGCTAATAAACCCAAGTACAAAACCATTTGAAGCGTAGTTCTCATTTTGATTCCACAAAACAAAATCTACACCTGATTTTTGAAATACTTTATTCATAAATGTATTCGCAAAATTACCGTACGCATATAGAACAAAAATAGATCCTACTACTAATAAGGCTCTTATTCCTAGATGAATCTTTACATTTTGAATGTACCTTCTCATATATATCCCTGCTACAATACAAGCTACGATACTTACGATAATGACAAAAATATAACTCCAACTAAAATAGTCCATTACCATCGGTATAACAGATTGCATATGCGTAATTTGTGTGAAATCAGAAGGATATAACGGATCACCTCTGAAAATAAGCTTCAAATAATTCACAATACATAAAATGACTAACGTACAGCTCGTTAAAACCATACTTAGAAAAACCTTACCTATTAAATTATATACAAGAATATATATTGCATAAATTACTACAAAACTTAATATAAACTGCATATTATAAAAGTAAATCCAATTCATTGCCTCTATGAAACTCATATTAACTTGCATGACAATATAAAATAACGCTACTGTATGAGCTAGTAAAAGTAATATAAAATGCACTCGCAGGGATGCTCTAAGTATAGACATCTCTTTTTTATTGAAATGCGTAATATAAAACGTTATGCCCCATATGAAAATCATCATAACACTTAAAACAAGCTTTTGATTTAAATGATCTTTCATCATGTCTAAATTAAAAACCTTTAAAATCATAAACAGCATAGTTATTACTAATAAAGTCACCATACTACTTATAATGCTAGAAATTAATATATTTCTTTTTGGAAGATGAAAAAGTGTAGAACCATACTTCAATTCATTCCCTCGTTTCTATGTCTTAATTTCCCCCGCATCGAAAGAACTATTTCTATTAAAATAACATATATTACATATTTCGTCTGCATACTTGCTTCTACCATAAATGTATTGTCTTAATATTCCCTTAATCAACAGTTAAATTGTGGTATACAAATTACTCATTCTTGAAAAACTTAATTTCAGCATTCCACTTTATGATATAATAACTATGTTTTGGAAATCCTTAATACTATTAAAGATTTCACATAAAAATATGAAAGAATTAATAAAAAAGGAGTTGCTCATTTTTGCTTACTAAGTTTAAGAGTTTGCCTAAAGCGGTATATGCAATTTTGGCGCTTTCTTTCCTGTTGCACGTTTTTTGTTTAGTAAAACAGCCAGGATTAGATGGAGAGTTAGTCAAAGTAACATATGGTGCAAATGATGCCTTTAACTATTCGTTAACAGCTGAACAACTATTAAAACATGGTGTATTTGGTTATGTGTATTTAGAACCTAGTGAAGTTCCAGGGAAAAATGCATATATTACACCAGGTCAGCCATTACTATTAGCTGGCGCTATGATTATTTCTGATATTACATCAATTCCTTACTATTACGTAGCAACTGTTATTAACATGATCATGAACCTTTGCACAGTGCTATTAGTATTCTTAATAGGAAAAGAATTGTTCGAAAAAAACATTTATGGAATTGTTGCAAGTATTTTATATGCTATTTATCCAAGTAACTATACATACTTCCGTACATTGCTAACAGAAGTTCCATCCATATTCTTATTGGCGTTATGTGTATATGTATTTGTTCTCGCATGGAAATACAATAAAGTGAAATTCCATATATGGTTTGGAATTGTCGTTTCAATTTTACTTATGTTCCGTCCAAATCCAGCTCCAATGATGCTCATTCCTGTTCTTGTTGTGTTATTTACATATGGATTTAAAGAATCCATTCGAATCGGATTGTTATGGTTTATCGGACCTTTCTTTATTATTGGCGCATGGGTTGTTCGTAACTACTTAGCACTCAACCAATTTATTTTATTCTCAACCCAAGGTGCAGATCCACTAATTGCCGGTGCAGATCCATTTAATAAAATTGGATATGAAAATATAGTAAATGAAATGAGAGCTAAAGGCTTAGATGACAAAGGTGCATACGCAAAAGAATTAATTAAGAACGGATTTAAGACGGACTTCACTTATTGGTTCTCTTGGTTCACTGTCGGTAAAACAATTGAATTATTCAAAACAGCTCCTGCTGTAGACCAATATCGTATTCACAACTTTATGCAACTATGTCATAGAGTGTTTATCATCGGTACATTCTTGAGCAGCTTCTGCTTCATGCTAAATTCATTTAAACATAAACGCGTTATGATGCTAGTAGCAAGTTCAATTATTTACATTATCTTCTCAAACTTATTCTTAGCAATTAATCGCTATGGATTTTTCATTAATCCTCTTATGTGCTTAATTCTTGCATACGGATTAATTCACATTGTGCAGAAGCTTCCATTCTTCCGCACTAATCAAGCATAATAAGAAAGAGGTCGTCCACCGTTGGACGACCTCTTTCTTATTACCCCACACTTTACACACGGCCAATTTGTCCATTCTGTAATCACACTTTAATTCCGTATGTATGTGTGTCTGTATTTGTCAAAATATCTTTCACAACACCACTCACTGTTTTACGTATAAATGCAAGTTTTTTACAACTATTACTATAACGAAAAGAGAAAATGATTAGTATGTGTATTATATAAAAGGAAGCAGCCATATTTTCCATACGATACATACGAGCACTATAACTACAAAATCAAAAAAATCTAATCTCGGTCCTTTTTTCATATTCATATGTAGCCACATATGAAACCATTTTATTTTTGTATATTTATGGATGTTTTTCTTTGCAAATCGGTAAATAAGCATTTGCATAATAAAAAATCCGGCCACAAAAATAAATAATAAGATGAGAAATCCAATCACAAAATTCCTCCTATTTTTGTAGCGTTTTTTCTACTATCCGATTTTTCAAAACCCACTCTTCAAACTGGGCACTTCCAAATTCCCAACTAAGATCGCGAGCATGTACAGAAAAAACGTAATAACCGGCATATTCGTCCATAAACCTACCTAACTCTACATCGTCTTTCTGAATACCGTATACTCCAAAATTAAAATACACATCCCATACGTCTTCATTCTTCCTCTTATAAGCGATCGATTCCATATCACATTCTGTCCCGAAATAATCAAGATGTAAATGTACGCTATCATCGTATTCGTACTCCATTTTATCACCCCTTATATTTGTACTTCTTTACCACCCAAAAAATTCCTGCTATCTACACTCACATATGGGCACTTACCTACATATCATGCTTGTAGAGTGACTTCTAGGAGGTGTTATATAGTGAAAAAATTAATCGCGATTTTTTGCATCATGTTACTAGCTGTTTTTACTTTTGCTGCTTGTAGTAGTAAAAAAGAAAGTACGAGAGAACAAACTCAAAACATTCGCGTTGGCGAAGTTACCCATTCTCTCTTCTATGCCCCATTATATGTCGGGATTGAAAAAGGATTTTTTAAAGATGAAGGACTAAATATTGACCTACAAACAACAGCTGGTGGCGATAAAACGATGACCGCCCTATTATCTGGCGGAATTGATATTGCTCTCGTCGGTTCTGAAACGTCTATTTACGTTCATCAACAAGGAGCGAAAGACCCTGTCATTAACTTTGCACAGCTTACACAAACAGATGGGACATTTTTAGTTTCACGTAAAAAACTAGACTCTTTTAATTGGAATGACGTAAAAGGTGTTACATTTTTAGGACAACGTAAAGGCGGCATGCCGCAAATGGTTGGGGAATACGTTTTAAAGAAAAATGGCATTGATCCTCGGAAAGATACGAACTTAATTCAAAATATCGAATTTGCTAATATTGCAAATGCCTTTGCATCTGGTACAGGAGAGTTTGTGCAGCTCTTTGAACCGACTGCAAGCATATTCGAAAAAGAAGGTAAAGGTTATATCGTCGCTTCATTCGGAAATGAATCTGGTACTGTTCCTTATACAACGTTCATGGCAAAAGAAAGTTTCTTAAAGAAAGATAAAGCTGCTGCTGAAAAGTTCACACGTGCGCTCTATAAAGCACAGCAATGGGTTGATACACATAGTCCAGAAGAGATTGCTGATGCTGTTTCTCCGCTATTTAAAGACACTTCAAAAGACATTACAGTAAAAGTAATTGAACGGTATAAAAAACAACATTCTTATGCGACAAATCCACTACTAGATGCGGAAGAATGGAAACAACTCCAAACTATTATGAAAGACGCTGGTGAATTACAAAAAGAAGTCCCACATGAAGCGCTCGTCAATACAAAAATTGCCGAAAGCGTTATTAAGAAATAGAGGCGAAGTGTATGAGTTTTTTACAAATACGTAACGTTTCTCACTGTTTTTTCGCAAAAGAGAACGCCAAACTTATTCTCGAAGATATGAGCTTACAAGTGGAAGAAGGCGAATTTATTTCTATACTCGGCCCAAGTGGTTGCGGTAAAACAACGCTCCTCTCAATCATTGCTGGACTACTTGATCCAATTGATGGTATCGTCTTTTTAGATGGTGAACCAATTACAACGAAAACTTCATCTATGGGATATATGTTGCAGCAAGATTACTTATTCCCGTGGAAAACGATTGAAGAAAATATTATGCTTGGACTTCATATTCGAAAGATTTATGATGAACAGATGAAAGAACATACTTTAAATCTTTTACAACAAGTCGGTCTACATGGGGTAGAAGGACAATATCCTCGTGAACTATCCGGCGGTATGCGTCAACGTGCTGCTCTCGTTCGAACGTTAGCAACTGATCCGAAAATTTTATTACTAGATGAACCATTCTCCGCACTCGATTATCAAACGAAATTAAAACTAGAAGAACTCGTTTTCAACTTACTAAATAAATATAAGAAAACATCACTACTTGTTACTCACGATATTGAAGAGGCGATTGCGATGAGTGATCGTATTTATTTACTGCAAGCGAATCCTGGAAAAATCGCAAAAACCTTTATCGTCCCGGAAAGTATCCGTTCTTTATCACCGTTAGAAGCACGCCATCACTACGATTTCCCAGCCCTCTTTCAAGATATATGGAAGGAGCTGGAACGACTTGGATAATATAAAACAACTACATGAACAATTTCGAAAGAAAGAACGCAGGCGTGCTTGGATTGCTCGCTCATTACAGCTTTTACTACTTATTCTTTTCTTTGCACTATGGGAAATAGCTAGCAAAAAAGAATGGATCGATCCTTTGCTCTTTAGTTCTCCTTCGAGTATTTGGGATCTCTTCTTAACGAAATGGATCGACGGTTCACTTTGGGTCCACATATGGACGACATTGCTGGAAACAGGAGTAGGTTTCATTCTCGGAACGGTACTCGGTGCTATTATTGCCACATTTCTTTGGTGGATGCCACTTCTAGCCCGCGTACTTGATCCTTACCTCGTCGTCCTAAATGCAATGCCAAAAGTTGCACTCGGTCCAATCATCATCGTTATTTTCGGTCCAAACATTTCATCTTCTATCGCAATGGGAGTAATCATTTCCATCATCATTACCATTCTCGTTATTTACAGTGCATTTCAAGAAGTCGATTCTAACTATATAAAAGTGATGGACACATTTGGCGCAAATAAATGGCAATGTTATAAGCAAGTCGTTCTCCCTGCATCCTTTCCAGCAATTATCTCAACGTTAAAAGTAAATGTTGGTTTATCCTGGGTCGGTGTTATTTTCGGAGAACTTCTCGTTTCCAAACAAGGACTTGGCTACTTAATTAGCTACGGATTCCAAGTCTTTAACTTCACACTCGTCTTACTTAGCGTACTACTCACATGTGTTCTTGCAACTCTTATGTATGTATTTGTTGAGGCATTTGAAAAAATTCTAATTGGAAAAAGAAAAAGAAGCTGACTCAAAACAGTGCGCTATAGTCAGCTTCTTTCTTTTACCTTTTATCACACATTTTCGTTTCATTTGTAATGTTTCCATCCGCAACCGTAACTGTATGGAAACAGTCTTTCACACGTACTGTAACGACATTATCTTTTCGATCTATCACATGATAATCATTAAACTTTTCATTCAAAGCACTACGAATTTGCTCCCCTTCAAAAATCGGAAAACCGTGAGACATTACCCAAATGAGACCAGCAACAGCAAGAATCGTTTTCATACGTTTCATTACCTCCTCGAGAGTAAACTTATAGTCCCTACAACACGCGCATTATAATTGTGTCTAAATTGTGACATTTTTATACTAATTCTATTTTATACCGCAAGTTCCTTCTTCTTTTTAATAAAAATACAGAATTTTCAATTTTATCAACATAAAAAAACGCAAAGAATTAAAAATTCTTCACGCTTTTCTTTAACGAAACTATATCGAAAGCATAACTCACATTAGTCTCCACTTTGTTGTTCTATCGTTTTTGAAACATCATATAATCCCGACAGCACTTCCGCTCTCATTTTTACAAGCTCAGGGAACTGATAGAAGAAAGCAATTTTTTTATATTTTAACTCTGTTCCTTCTTTCACCTTTTTTGAATCTTGTAAAATGAACGCTGTAAATGTATCTGCGATATCCTCCGTTACATTTGTTGTTCCATACAGCGATACAAAATCATCATGCTTTTCTTTATAAAATTCAATTTGTGCCTCTTCACTTTCTTCTACTTTCTTTTCTGTCCACTCTTGCTCAATTGGTTTCCAAAATTCATTATAAAATTGGTTAATATACGAAGTTTTTCTCGCACATCCATTTTTCAAGAACACCGTGTTACATTTATTTCGATATGATGAAATGTCTTTCTCTTCATCAAACGCCTCTAAATATTTCCTATCCACTGGTACTTGTTTATGCCCAATCGTTAATACGTGAGCCGTTTCATGAATTAATGTTTTCATCACTTCATCTATATTCACCCCAGAATCGAGCACGTCTAAACTAAGCAACCAATCTCTCGGGTCATCCATACTTGGCATGACATGGGCAACAACGCCGTCATAACCATCCGTTATTAAATCCAACCCTGTTATATTCTCACGATATTTCACTGGAATGAGAGTGCGATACATGTCCCATAACGTTTCATGATACTCTCTATCTTGCCGCTGGCTTAACAAATCATCTTTTGCTACTTTATCATCTGCAAAAACTTTATTCAATCTCTTACGATCCAATTTCTCAAAATAAGGATCTACAATTTCATCATCATCGATATAATAAGAAGCTAAAAAGAAGTAATTGTCATCCTCTTCTTTTTTCTGTTCCGCCTCTTTCATATTCATACTTTCATACTCTTCTATGTCATAATCCTCTACTTTTTCAAGTTCTGAAAGTCCCTCTATCTTTTTATATACTTTTTGTAATGTTTTATCTCCTATTTGCGTGCACTCTTCTTCTGTTTTACAAATTTCTTTTTCTTTCGTAACCTCGATAGCACTCTCGCATCCTGCAACTAAACTGCTTGCTATAATACAACACACTAACTTGCCATACAGTTTCTTCATACAATCCCCCATTATTCCATTCTACAAAATATCATAATCATTTTTTTGCGAATATGCGATAATTAATTATAAAAACTGCAAGGAGGCTTCCCATGATTCGTGCAATCTTATTCGACTTAGATGGAACACTATTAGATCGGCGCCAATCTTTAGAACAATTTATTTGTGAGCAATATAATCGCTTCGCCTCACATTTGAAGAGCATAGAGAAATCAAAGTATTGTTCTCGATTTCTTGAACTCGATAATAATGGCTATACGTGGAAGGATAAAGTATATGCTACTCTCCTTTCCGAATACAACATTACTACTTTAACGCAAGAACAACTACTACACGACTATATTACAAACTTCCAACATCATTGTATTCCTTTCAAAAACACGCATGAACTACTTCAACAGTTAAAACAGCGAAACATTAAAATTGGTATTATTACAAATGGTTTTACTGAATTTCAGATGAGCAACCTTCGAGCACTACATATACATACGTATACAAACACCATTCTCGTTTCAGAAGCTGAAGGTATTAAAAAACCTCATCCTGAAATTTTCGAACGTGCTTTGCAAAGACTAGATGTGAAGGCAGAAGAATGTCTTTATGTTGGAGATCATCCAGAAAACGATGTGCTTGGTTCTGAACAAGTAGGGATTCTTGGTGTTTGGAAAAAAGATTCGTTTTGGGGTGATTTTAAGCATTCACGTATCGTAGATGATTTGTTGGGGGTGCTTTCGTTTTTAGAGGTGGAGGTATCAACACAATAATAACAAATAAATTATATCAGCGATTTTCACAATATATCAATTCACCAACCAAAAGTAACAATAATAAGAGGAGGCGTTTTTCACAAACGCCTCCTCTTATTATTCATACACTGTAAACTGAGGTTTACTCGGATGATCTTTTACTAGCGCATCATCTGGAAACTTTGAAACTTTTTGATATACGGCAATGTCACCGATACAACCTCCTGTTAGTAGAATTCCTAAAAATGAGAGTGGCTCCAGATTCATAGCTACTCCCAATACAATTGGCAAAATTCCAGTTGGTAAAAACGGAAGCATTAACACTTTCTTCATTTGCTTTACTGTAACCGCCTGTTTAGAATGAGCATATGCAACACCTAATTTCCAATTAACGCCCCATTTTAGTTCACTCCACGGAACACCTCCGATATAGCGAAAGCCAATTAAATGTATCGCCTCATGAATACAAACGAGAACAATCATTGCGATAATAAAAAGAAACATCGTTAATAATGTAACTTCAACTTGAACCCCACCTGAAAGAAATATATGCAAATAACCAATTCCAAACGACAAAGCAATTATTATAAAAAATAAAGAAAAGTTTAATTTAACCATCGAAACAGTAACAGTCGTTTCTTTTCTTTTATCCATCTTCCCCCTCCTAAAATGTAAATATATCTTTACAAAATTGTATAATATACCCAAAATAATGTAAAGATATATTTACATTTATTCTTACATACAAAAAAAGAAACCGGCTACTTTACTTCGTAAAACAGCCGATTTCTTCTATATGTTTCATCGTACGCGCTAATACGTCATCGCGCATTATAAAGCTAAATTTTCTATTCGTTTTAATGTTGTCAGGAATGTCTTTTAATAAAACAGACCCTTTCGTTTCTTCGTAATGCGTATGTTCTTCTACCGCACTAATTGTTGCAAAATAAATGTTTTTAATGATTATTTTGTCTTTTCCAGATACTTTGTATTGTCCTAAGTAAGTTAAATCAGAAACTATGCCGCCGGTTTCTTCATGAACCTCTCGAACTGCCGCTTCTTCCGGTGTTTCCCCTAGTTCTACTTTACCACCTGGAAATTCAAGACCGCGACGTAAATGATGCGTTAATAACCATTGATCCCCGTACCGGCATACAACCCAAACATGCTTTGGCTCAGGAGAAAATGGATAACGTTCAAACGATAATTGTACAGTGTTGTGGTAATAATCTTTAAATTTGTACATGCCATTACTCCCCTATTGATGGTTACAAGTTTTTCCTACCACAAATTGTAGCATATTCTCGCTTTTCTGCATAATATTATCCAATTACAATCCATTGATTATTCCCATTTGCGCGACTAATTCTTTCGTCTCATGATTTCCTAAATCGTAAATCATTTTATATGCTTTTTGTAGTTGTTCATCATATCGGTCATTATTTGAATCGTGATGATACTCAACAAATGGAACGTGGGAGCGTACAAATGACCCTAAATCTTCTACATATGCTTGATCAAAGTGCTCTCTTAATTCCGTAATTTCCTCATCATTTGCGGAAATCTCAAAATTATACGTATCTGCCGTCTTCACTTGTGAAATTTGACCATTTCCTATTGATATATAATATGTTTTTTTCGTCTCCATGTAACACCCTTCTTTCATCCTTTTATTTTCTATTGTTTTCATCAATTACAAAATTATGTAAAATAAAGAAAAGGAGGGATTTTATGTTCAAAATATTAATTATCGGTATTATCATCGTCCTAATCATCCTCGTACTCTCCATCATGACAATTAATAAAGGCTATGCTTATAAACATTCCGTCGATAAACTAGAAGACAATCCTTATACAAAAAAGAATAAGGAGAATTCCTAATATGCTTCGTATACTTCGCATCATAGTAGCACTCACTGTGATCGTTATGTCGGCAATTGGATTATATACAGGTCAAAATAATTTTTTACCTCTTTCACAATTTCTATTAGGGGCTTTAATGTTTCTCATCGCATTTGAACAAATAAAGAAAAAGGAGGCAGCAACTGGATTTATTTGTATTATTGCCGGTGCTTTCATTTGGATAGTTCTCATTATTACCTACATAAAATAGAGGAGGTCTTTTATGCTAAAAGGGGGTCGGATTACTTTATCACTTATTGCCTTATCTATAGCAATCTATGGATTTTTTACTGGTAGTAGAGAAATAATGCCTTATATGTTCATCTTTTTAGGAGGTATGGCCCTCACCATAAGTTTAGAGGAAATATTAAAACGACAAACAGGAGGTAGTCTGCTCGCTCTACTAGCAGGGGCCGCTGCTTTATTTATTGGTTTCACAGAAATATTCTAGTAAATGGTCTAAAGGAGGCTATACAATGCTAACTCTAACTATATTACGGAGTTTTTTAGCATTTCTCATGCTTCTCTTACTCATTCTAAGCACTTATATCCATGTTACCGATAATTTTTCACTTCTCCCATACGTACAATTTATTCTCAGTTGTTTCTTTATTCTTCTAGGAATTAATGAATTGAAATCCGGACGAAAATCAATGAGTATCCCGTATTTTTTCGTTTCCAGTCTCATATTCTTCTTTTTAATATCAAACTACTTTCGTTATATGTAGAATGAAATTTTGACCAATTTAGCATTTATAATTATTTTCTCTCAGTAACTATTTCTTTCTACTTAAGGGGGATTCCATGTTAAAAAACATTCAAATTATAATCGCCACTATCGCTCTTTCTCTCGCCCTATTTAGCTTCTTTGCAAACTTCACTATTCTTTTACCTTACGTGTCTATCCTTTTAAGTATTATGTGTATCCTTTTTGGAATCGATGAAATAAAGAAGCAGCAAAAAACGAAAGCATTTGTTTATTTTCTCTGTTCTGCCTTTGTTTTATATGTTGGAGTGTCTAGTATACTTTCATAAAAAAAGAACATGTTCGCTCTTAATAAAATAAAAAACTGCCCTTTCACAGGCAGTTTTTCTTTTTATCCAAAAACTTTCTCAAGTTCATCTTTATCTTGGCTTAACCAGAAGTTCATTAAGCGTTGTGCTCCTTCTAAGTCGTGAAGCTTCGCTTGACCACATTGCGTTTCATTTGCAGCCGGAATTTCTGTAATTTGAACCGCATCTTTTAATGTTAGTTCTAATAAATCAATGATTTCTCGAACTGTCGGCGTTCCGCTCACTACAAGATAATATCCTGTTTGGCAGCCCATCGGTGAAATATCGATAATATCAAAATGCGGATAACGATCAATATATTTACGTAAATTAAATGCTAATAAATGCTCTAACGTATGAATAACATCTGGTTTCATTGCTTGTTTATTCGGTTGACAGAAACGAATATCAAATTTATTTACAATACCGTCACTACCTACATTGTGAACTCCGCAATGTCTTACATAAGGTGCCTTTACAATCGTATGATCTAATTCAAAGCTTTCTACTGATGGCATACAACATCTCTCCCGCTTTTAATTTAATTCCGTTATATCCAATATGATATAACGGAAATGCACATTAGTAAAGTATTATGTACAGTCGTGCTATAATACTTTAAGAATATGCTGAAAAGGAGACCGTTATGAAACAGATTTTTATTGGGATTATACGCTTTTATCAAAAGTTCATTTCTCCGATGACACCACCAACATGCCGCTTTTATCCAACTTGTTCTCATTATGGATTAGAGGCGTTTCAAAAACATGGTGCACTCAAAGGCTTTTGGCTTACTTGTAAGCGTATATTAAAATGTCACCCTTTCCACCCGGGAGGATTTGATCCTGTCCCAGATAAAAAGGATGACAAAGTAAATTCTTAATTGTCGTAACCATTCACAACTAAATCTAATTTTCCTGTATCAGGATCTATAACAAGACCGTGAACAGGTACTTCTTCCGGAAGTAATGGGTGGTTGCGAAGTACTGATACGCTATGTTCTACACTTTCTTCCACACTAGAGAAACCACGCAAGAATTGTTCTAAATCGATTCCAGAATAACGAAGCATATCTAATTTCTCTTCTGTTATACCGCGTTCTTTCATTCTCTCAATCGTACTGCTTGCTTGAATTTTTGCCATACCACAATCATGGTGACCAACTACACATACTTCATCAGCGCCAAGTTCGTATACAGCGACTAAAATACTACGCATAATACTTCCAAATGGATGTGAAATAACAGCGCCTGCTACTTTAATAATTTTCACATCACCGTTACGCATATTCATCGCTTTTGGTAATAGTTCAACAAGTCGTGTATCCATACAAGAAATAATTACCATCTTTTTGTTTGGAAATTTCCCCGCTACAAACTCTTCATATTTTTTCTCTTCAACAAATTTCTCATTGTACTGCAAAATCTCTTCTAATGACTTCATAGTAAAGGACCCTCTTTTCTCTCGTTTACACTACATAAATAGTGTACCAAAATATGAAAAACTCAAAAAGGATATCGCTTTATAGTAAAAATAAGATATTTTCAGATAATCGACATAATTCTTTCAAAATATACACACATCTTTGTAACAAGTTTCACATACTTTAAACGTATTTTCACTATAAACTGATTGTAGATAATGTAAAAAAGGAGTGAATATTTATTATGTCCGACGTTCTGTTACTAAGTCGTTTTCAATTTGCAATTACTATTTTTTATCACTTTTTATTTGTACCTTTGACAATCGGACTTGTCATTTTAGTAGCATGTATGGAAACTCAATACGCCCGCACATTGAATCCAACATACCGTAAAATGGCAAATTTCTGGGGTAAATTATTTACAATTAACTTCGTAATGGGGATTATAACCGGGATTACGATGGAATTCCAATTTGGAACAAACTGGTCTGAGTACTCCAAATATATGGGAGACATTTTCGGATCACCTCTCGCAATCGAAGCACTCGTTGCCTTCTTCTTAGAATCTACTTTCATGGGAATATGGTTATTCGGTAAAGACAAAATTTCACCAAAGTTCCGTGCCTTCTGTATGTGGATGGTTGCACTTGGAACAAACATTTCCGCACTTTGGATTATTACAGCAAACGGCTTTATGCAAAATCCTGTTGGCTACGTAGTACGTAACGGCCGCGCTGAATTAAATGATTTCTGGGCACTCGTTACGAATCCATACGCTTGGAATATGTTCTTCCATACTGTAGTTGGTTGTTATATCGTAGGTGCTTTCTTCGTTATGGCAATTAGTGCCTATCACTTATTACGTAAAAATGAAGTAGAATTCTTCAAAAAATCATTTAAGTTTGGTTTAATGTTAGGCTTATTCGCCGCAACAATTACACCGTTTATGGGACATCAATCTGGTGTATCAGCAGCTAAATATCAACCCGCAAAAGGAGCTGCGATGGAAGCAGTTTGGGAAACTGGAAAAGGACAAGGCTTCTCAATTGTTCAAATTCCTGATGTAAAAAATGAGAAGAACTTTGAATTCCTTACGATTCCAAAACTCGGAAGCTTCTTCTACACAAATTCATTTGATGGCGAAATTGTTGGTTTAAAAGATATTCCGAAAGATGAACGTCCAAATGTTAACCTTGTGTATTATAGCTTCCGCTTAATGGTTGCACTCGGTATGTTCTTTATGGCATTAACTTGGTATGGCTTCTATTTAAACCGAAAAGGAAAACTAGAAAACTCAAAACGTTATTTAAAAATTACAATATGGTCTGTCTTACTTCCTTATATCGCAATTAACGCAGGATGGATTGTCGCTGAAGTAGGTCGTCAACCATGGACAGTATATAAACTAATGCGTACAGCAGAATCTGTATCACCTATATCTGTCCCGCAAATTTGGTTCTCATTAATTAGTTTAATTTTATTCTACACTTTACTTTTAATCGCAGACGTATACTTAATGCTGAAGTTCGCGAAAAAAGGACCTGCCGCATTAGAAGAACCTGCTACTGAGGGAGGTGTGGCTCATGTCTCATGATATGCTTGCAATCATCTGGTTCGGTTTATGGGGCGTGATTTGGACAGTTTACTTCATTCTTGACGGGTATGCACTTGGTAACGGAATGATTTTTCCTTTCGTTACGAAAGACCGACAAGAACGAAATCAATTACAAGAAGCAATTGGCCCGTTCTGGGGCGGTAATGAAGTATGGTTAATTACAGCTGGTGGCGCAACATTTGCTGCCTTCCCAGTCACATATGCTAATATGTTTAGTTATTTATATACACCGTTATTCTTAGTATTACTTGCACTATTTGCTCGTGCCGCTGGACTGGAATTCATGCATAAAGATGATTCACCAATTTGGCAAAAAACTTGTAAATGGGCATTTGCAATTGGCAGTTTCCTAATCGCCTTCTTATTCGGTGTTACATTCGCTAATCTTTATTACGGACTACAAATCGGAAAAAATGGCTATGAAGGAAATTTACTTAGCTTACTAAACCATTACGGTATATTAGGTGGTCTTTTCTTCACTGCTATATTTGTCGTATCCGGTGCCCTTTGGGTCATGATTAAAACGACTGGTGAAGTATCCGACCGTGCTTATAAAATCGCAAGACCATTTTCAATGGCAGCAGCTATTATTTTAGCTATCTTCTATGTAGCAACTGCTAATCGGACAAACTTATTCCAAAACTTTACGGAATATCCGGTACTATTCATTCTTCCAGTACTTGCAATGCTAATGAGTGTACTCGCACTTATTATGGTGTACAAACATAAAATTGGCCTTGCATTCACATTCATTTGCCTAACAATCGCAATGTTTATGACAACTGGCTTTGCAGGTATGTTCCCAAGAATGTTACCATCTCGTATTAACGATGCATACAGTACAACGTTATACAACGCAGCTGGTAGTCAATTAAACTTAAAAATTATGTTCTTCGTTGCAATGATCATGGTACCAATCGTTATTGGATATCAGCTTTGGAGCTACAGTATCTTTAAAAATAAAATTCATAAAGACTCTGCTAAAGGATATCACTAAAATAAAAAAGACACTTCGTTTGAAGTGTCTTTTTTTGTACGTATGATTTTCGATAAGATGTTATATTTCTAATCTAACAACTACACTATAGAAGAATCATTAACAGCTCACAGCTAGATTGTATCATAGGGCAACTTCATCATTTTATGCAATTTTACATATTGTGCTATAAAGTAAACTGTATCCCCTGATCATTTACATCATTATCCCATACATCAGCTGTACTAATCCCGCTAAACGTTTGTACTTTCATTCCTGTATTTGATGACCCCGATCCATTATAAGCCTTCGTCTTTTCAATCGGCTGTACGTTATATTTATCCCCTACATTAATTGTTCCATTGCAATTTTCAATAATAACACCTTCCACAACTGCCGGCATTTTGTCACCCACTTTCATTTCTTTACTTTTATTTTATGAAAATCGCCTAGAAAAATAGCATGTTTCAATAAGAAAAAGCACTCAATTTGAGTGCTTTTTCTTTAAGCATAAAGACAAGTTTGGAGACAGTTGACTTCTTCAAAATTTTATTAGGGGTAATATTTTGAAAAAGAAAGCCTTTCATATGTAGGTTAACACCACTGGAATATATAGTAAATTGATAATATTTATACGGAAGATTGCTAATGTTTAGTATAGATAGTTTACACTACGCTAACAGTGAAAACTATCTATACTAATAAAAAAGGTGCCTTCAAAAAAGACACATTTCAAAAACAGACACTATAAAACAGAATTATTTATTGTTATACGATTGTTAGATACAAAAAGTAGAGGGAAATGTTTGTATTAAATTCTGCTTTATAAAGTCTGTCTACAAATTATATTGTAATCCTCTTCATTTGAAAAAAAATATAATATGCACAATTGCATACAAAAAGAAAAAGCACTCTACTGAGTGCCTTTTCAACCATTTTACTTTTAATATATCGCTTTACATACATTGTAACATATGTATCTATATATTTTATTGAGAAAATTCTAAATCATTTTTTCTTTCATTTTCAATTATAAAATCATGTAATATAAAGGATATGTCAAATTATTATACAAATTGAGGTGTACTATATTTATGTATTTTGGAATTATTCCTCTTATATTGTTTATTATTTTTCTTATCTCCTATTTAAAAGATCCACGAAAAATAATAAACGGCTTTTTATTTAATGCCTTTTTCTGTTTTTTCCTTCTGTTTTGTATACTTGTCTCTTGGGACTCAAGTAATACTATCCTAGGCTACATAATAGTCTTACCTATTTTAGCAGTGATCGTTATGATTCCTTTCGGTGTTGTTGCTTTAATGTTTGGGCTATTTCTGAATGCGAGAATTTTAATGAAACGAGAAGGACGACGTTTTACTAACTGTTTAACACTTATTGCTGCTTTAGGTATTTTATTCTCTATATTATTCCTTTTCATAAGTCCAGCAAGTTTCTTCTCATCACATTTGCAACCTATTTTTGGTGGAATTTCTCTTATAACCATATATTTCTTTATACACTTATCTAACTTCTTAAGTGCATATTTTTTATACCAATTCAACAGACCAAGACGTAATCAAGATTTCATCATCGTTCTTGGTAGCGGCTTAATTAATGATAAAGTACCACCATTACTTGCAAGCCGCATTAATAAAGCTATCGACTTCTATTGGAAACAAGCAGCTGTAAATACACCACCAACAATTATTTTCTCTGGTGGTCAAGGTCCAGATGAAGGTCTTCCAGAGGCAGAAGCAATGCAAAATTATGCTGTTGAAAAAGGAATTCCTCTTGAACATACAGTGCAAGAAAATCGCTCTGTAAACACATATCAAAATATGTTGTTCTCTAAAGAAATTATGGATTCTTTAAAACCTGAAGGTAAATATAAAAGTATTTTTACCACAAATAATTTCCACCTTTTCCGCGCTGGCATATACGCTAGACAAGCTGGTCTTAATAGCCAAGGAATCGGGTCAAAAACTGCATTTTATTACTGGCCTAACGCAATGATTCGCGAATATGTTGCGATTGTCGTAATGGGACGTAAGCGCCATATGAAAATATGTGGAACTATTTTAGGTTTCGCTCTATTCGTATCAATACTTAGTTTTATATTTTCTTAATAGCATCCCATCCTTTGAAAGGATGGGATTTCTTATACTAATTTCAAAAATATTTTAAAGATAATATGGTGATAATATTCCCTGCATACATCCATTAAAGGAGAATTTTTTCAAATTAAATGTTAAAATAAAATTTAGGTGTGAATGACGTAACAAATAAGAAACTAGTTTGAAACGAGGAAATTATATGGAGAAAATTATCAAAAACAAGCCCAATAAGCTAAAAATTGCTTCAAAAGCTTTGATGATTATTATTGGGGCATTTATCACAGCGTACGGATTAGAAGCAGTATTAATTCCAAATAACGTATCAGACGGTGGTGTGACTGGTTTAAGTATCGTTAGTTCAAGATTATTTGGATTGCCATTAGGAGCTCTAATCGCAGTTATTAACATTCCTTTCGTTTGGTTAGGGTATAAGCAAATCGGTAAAAGCTTTGCGATTTATTCTATTATCGGAATTGCTTCATTAGCAGTAGGTACCGTTGTCATGCACGGAATACCAGCTATTATTGAAGGCGATACATTATTAGTTACAGTTGTTGGTGGTATTATCATCGGTTTTGGTATGGGACTAGCATTACGTAACGGTGGGGCATTAGATGGAATCGATATGCTTGCTGTATTGCTTTCTCGTAAGTTACCATTTGGAACGAGTGACCTTATTTTATTCTTAAACATGTTCGTATTTATTTTCGTATCAACGGTATTCGGTCTTCAAGGAGCTATCCTTTCGGCAATTGCTTACTTTATCGCTTCGAAAGTGATTCATATCGTTGAAGTTGGTTTAAGTGGTTCAAAAGCATTTAAAATTATTACAAAAGAGCCTGAATTAATGGTAGAAACAATTCGCGATCGTTTAGGCCGAAGTGCAACATATAACGAAGTATACGGTGGTTATTCAAGAGAGAAATTCAAAGAAATTTCTTGCGTAATTAACCGTTTAGAAGAAAGTAAAATGAAAGAACTTATTAATGAAATCGATCCACACGCCTTTATTACAGTTTATGACGTAGCAGAAGTAAAAGGCGGTAATTTCAAGAAACGTGATATTCATTAATCGTTATATAAAAGAGGGTGTGCCAAAATTTTGGCACACCCTCTTTTTATTATTAAGTTGCTATCGTTGTCAGTTTTTGTCGGTAAGTCGATATATTCCAATAATCGCTGATATATTTTAAGTTGTGGTCGATATATTCCAATAATCGCTGATATATTTTAAATTGCGGTCGATATATTCTAATAATCGCTGATATATTTTTACTTCCCCCCTTATGCATAAATCGTACCAACTGAAAGGGATTAATTCCCATAACAAAAAAAGACCAAAAAGCAATTTACACTTTTCGGTCTCTATACTATCTTCTCTTTGTAATTTTTCCTGAACCACCGACCCTTGTTTTCGGAGGAGATGTGTTCCTTGGCGGCGTTTTAATAGATGATTTTGGCTTCACATCTGATCCGCTTGAACCGCCTGGTGTTTTTGTAATTTTACCCTTGCTTCCAGTAGAAGGTGGGGGCGTCGTATTACTTCCTTTTTCAGTAATACTTCCCTTATCACCTACTGATGGTTTCGAATCTACATTATCGCCTCGCTTAATGATAGACCCTTTCCCTTCCTTCGTAATTGGAGGTGGGGTTTTCTTTTCTTCTTTTGTAGGTGGTCTCTCTGGAATAACTGGTTTATGATTTTGTCTATCGTTATATCCTCGATAATCACCGTATGATGATTTTCGTGAACCGAATATATCGTTTAATATGCTACCCATAATATATCCTTGCAAAAAGGACGGTTGGTAATTTTGACGGACAAATTCTTTATTACTTATTTCAATTAACGTATCAGATGGTTTCTCTTTATCCTTTTGCAGGTTATAAATCTTATCAGAATAAACGAGGAACATTTGATTTTCGTCTTCTTTAGATGCTTGCTTCGGTTCTCTTTCGTTAATGAGTTCCTTCGCTACTTCAGGAACTGACCGATTGGCGGCCCTATACACGTAAGATTCTTGTTTACCTTCCTTGGCAACAGATTCAAGTGGATAACGGTCTTGAATCGACTTTGTCTGCCCGCCTTGACAACCTGATAAGGCATAACCAGCAACAACAAGTAATATAACGATAGCAAGTATAGGGATTACAAACGATTTAATCATGGTAAACAATCGGTTTGACATGATTACGCCCCCTTACGTTGCTCTTATAATTTGTACATCAGCAGGAATGATTGCTTCTCCCTCATACATCATTGTGCGACCATTTTGCCATTCAATACGCAATAATTTTCGATTGTCTGATTGGAATTCCCATACGTACTGTTCTTCTGAAGCTGAGAATGGAGTTTTTCCCATCACAACAACACGTCCGTTATATTGTTCTTCCATATGGTACTCGGTATCATCCATTTCAATTGTCGTGGGAATTTCATCAATTGAATCTAAGCGACCATCAATTGGTGTATATAATTTGTAATACGTATTTTCACGATCTTCAATTTTTAAATAATGAATATCTTTTCCATCTTGCAATGTCAAAACAATTTCCTTACGCGAATGCATACTCGTTTTCCCAATTAATTCATACATAACTAATGAAACTTCAATCATATCGCCAGGAGCTAACGTTAAAAGACTTTTTTCCGGCTTCAGTGGCTCTGGGCTTTTCATTATATTTTTTATTCGTTTAAATAAACTCATACTCTACCCCTCCTTTTCTCTTTATAAACAAGCACCTAAAATTAGTGCACCAACAATATGTAATGATCCGGCTAACATCGCATGTGCAACGCTACCTTCTTTCGTACCTTCTTCTAAATCAAGACCAGACATTTTCTTTAATACAAATTCGATAAACATTTCTACCACTAATAAAATAACGAAAGAAACTGCTGAAGCAAGAAGTGCCTGCCATAAGTCATTTGCTTTCGTAATTGATTGGGATAAAATGTACCCTTGTGCAAATAATTTCATAATAAAACGAGTTGTTACAGCTGTATTTCCATTTTTAATTTCTTTTAAATCATTGTATTTTGTAAAAATTGAATCAACCCACATAATTGCAAATAAAAGTACTGCACTCGCTCCAGTCCATACAAGCATGGCAACTACATTCATCCATGTCATTGCAAAACCTCCTCTAAATATAATAGAAAACCGACATGAATATATTTAGACATGTCGGTTCATTTGTCTCTATTCTATATTATTTCTCATACTGCTTCATAATACGAGCTAATTCATCGTCAACAGCAGAATTTTTGTTTAAGCTTGCGAATTCATCATCTAATGATTTTTCTTTCTTATAAACTTCACCGCTTGCTTCTGCTTCAGCCTCTAATTGAAGAGCTTTCTCTTCCATACGGCTTAAACCAGCTTTTGCTGAGTTTGAATCAAATCCAGACATTGCCTGATTAATATTCTTTTGTGCTTTCGCCGCATTTACACGTGCTACAAGTGTTTCACGTTTATTTTTCAGCTCATTTAATTGCTTGCGCATTTCTTCTAGCTTTAGGCGCAGGTTATCAGCAGCAGCTTTATTTTGCTCGTAGCTTGCTTTATACTCATTCATTTTTTGTTCTGCATTTTGTTTCTCTTCTAGTGCACGGCGCGCAAGATCTAAGTTATTAGCTTGAACAGCCATATGAGCTTGCTCTTCACGTTTTTTCACAAGTGCTTCTTGCTCTTCAAATAATATTTTGAATTTCTTCTCAAGCGCGATTTGAGCTGCTACACTTTTCTCAGCTTCTTGTACATCCGCTTGCATATCGCGTAAATATTGATCAGTCATCTTAACTGGATCTTCCGCTTTTTCAATTAATGAATATACATTCGACATTGTTAAATCTCTTAATCGTTTGAATACAGACATCTAAATTCCTCCTATGATATACCTCATATTTCAAATTCACTACTTGGAAAACTGAAAAATCTCCCTTTACAGTAAAGAATATTCATTTTTACAGCCTATGTGTTTATTATAACAAAACTAATATGTCCTTACATGTTATTTCCAAAATACATCCATTATAATATGACATTCTATATACAATATTGTATTTCTAATATATTCTCATTATCCCTTTTTGAAATTAACTTACTTTTATGCAATTTCACTAAATTACATAAGTGTAATGTTACTGTAAGCTAACTCGATAGTTGCATTCTAATATTTCTTATACACTAATACCAGAAGCAACAAACAAGCTTCTTCACTTGTAAGCAATAATACAAAAATTGTATTTAATATAAAACATATAAAAGGAGAAATCATCATGAAAAAATTAGTAGGAATCGGATTAGCAGCAGCAATTTCACTTGGAGCATTATCAGGTTGTTCTTTATTAGGAGAGAAAGCGAACGGTTTTGTACTGTACGGCTCAGAAGAACAAGTTCAGCAAATTACAGATAAAAACAAAAAAGAAGTGAAAGAAAAAGACTTCTATAAAATGAAAATGACAACATTAGATGGTAAAAAAGTTCTTGTAATGGATAAGAAAACTGGTGAGGAACTAGTGAAAAAAGAGTTACTGAGCAAAGTTGATGAAAAAGACAACACGAAACCACTTGATAAATTACCAGCTGTAACAACAGAACAAGGTGTATTATTTGCAAAAGAAAAAGTAGAAAATGCTACACTTGATGGAGCGAAATTAAAATATGAAGGCAACACAATTATCGGAAGTGGCCGTGCATATACAGATATGTATGCGATTGTCGATGACGCAACTTACAACAATGTAAAAGGTGATGAAAAATCTGTAGGTGTATTAAAATTTGATAAAGACCCAAGTAAAGAATTCCCTGGTTACAACGGCGTCGAAGCTTCTCAACTTGTAAAAATTAAAAAGTAAAACAAAAAAGCTTTGCGACATTCGCAAAGCTTTTTTCTATTTATTATGAGCAACTTGTTCCATATCTGGACTACAAGTTTTCGACTGACATGACTTATTTAAAGAACATGCTGCGCATTTTCCTTTTTTACTTCTCTTTACAAAATTAACTAACGTGTATGCTGCATAACCAAAAATGATAGCTCCAATTATAATATTGACCATCATTATACATCTCCTTTTAGAATCCTAGTAAAGATCCAACTTGGTATATAATAAGCGTTAATACATAAGCAACAACAAGCGGGTAAACGACTGAGAAAATCGTCCATTTCACTGATCCTGTTTCCCGTTTAATAACAGCCACCGTCGCTAAACATGGAACGTATAATAAAATAAAGAACATAAATGCATAAGCTGATAATGCTGTATAATGTGCTCCCATTACGTTTCCAAGCACATCTTCTTTAACTGCATAAATAATTGCCATTGTTGAAACGACAACTTCCTTCGCTAAAAATCCTGTTAAAAGGGATGCTGCAGCTTGCCACGTTCCGAAGCCGAGCGGTGCAAATAGTGGTGCGATAAATCCACCAATCATCGCTAAGTAACTGTCTCCCATATCAACACCAAATCCTGATGGACCTGCATAGTTTAATAACCAAATGACAACCGAACCACCAAAGATGAATGTACCAGCTTTACGAACAAATCCTTTTCCTTTCTCCCACGTGCTCAGCCATAATGTTTTCGCTTGTGGCACACGGTAAGGCGGTAATTCAATTACGAAAATAGACTTTTCCGCTTTCAAAATCGTAAGAGACATAATTTTTGTAACTAATAACGCAAGAACAATCCCTGCAACATATAAAGAAAATACAACAGTCGCCTGACTATGCGGGAAGAATACGCCCGCAAATAATGCATATACAGGTAATCGTGCTGAACAAGACATAAATGGTGTTACTAAAATGGTAAGTAAACGTTCTTTCTCCTGTTCAATCGTTCTCGCAGCCATAATACCTGGAACGTTACATCCAAAACCGATAATCATCGGAATAAAAGCTTTTCCGTTTAAGCCGAAAAACTCCATAATTCTATCCATAACAACCGCAATTCGCGCCATATACCCTGAGTCTTCTAATAATGAAATGAAAAAGAATAGTGCAAAGATTTGTGGTACGAATACTAATACAGCACCAACACCGGCAATAATACCTTCTGTAACGAGTGCTTGAATAAACTGAGAAGCTCCAATACTTGTAAGTCCAGCCGTCACCCAATCCGTAAGCTGGCCACCAAAAAACTCATCTAACATATCAGATAAAGGTGTACCAATCCACGTAAACGTAACCTGAAAAATAAAAAACATAACTGCTAAAAAGATTGGAAGTCCTAAAATTTTATGTGTAATTAATCTATCAATTTTTTCTGAAAAAGGAATTTTCCCTTCTTTCTCATGCTTCATAACATTTGTTTTTAACTTTTCAATATACGCTTCACGAGTTTTGTAAATGTGCTCTTCTAACGTACAATCAAGTTTTCCTTCTAAGCGAGATCGAATGGCTATGAGTTCCTTATAAATTGGTAATGCTTTCATTTCTTTTTCTACTACTTCGTTATT
Source organism: Bacillus sp. B2-WWTP-C-10-Post-4 (assembly GCF_009183805.1). Taxonomy (NCBI): domain Bacteria; kingdom Bacillati; phylum Bacillota; class Bacilli; order Caryophanales; family Bacillaceae; genus Bacillus; species Bacillus sp. B2-WWTP-C-10-Post-4. Next base: position 241,254 of record NZ_WEII01000001.1, read on the forward strand.
GCTTAAAAATTGAAGTGCTAACCATCTCGGCTGCTCGTAATTCACTGTCTCTAAAAGAGCAATTACTTCTCCAATTCCTTCATCCATTTGTACACCATATGAAATAAGGAATGGCTTTTTCTCTTTTTTGTCATTTTCTTTAAGAGTCGTAAGCAGTTCTTCACAGCCTTTTCCACTCCTTGCAACAACAGGAACGACTGTTACACCTAATAGTTCTGATAATCGTTTTACATCAATGACAATTCCTCTTTGCTTCGCCACATCAACCATGTTTAAACCAATTGAGACTGGCTTACCAAATTCAAGTAACTGCAACGTTAAATGCATATTTCTTTCAAACTGCGAGGAATCTACGATATTTAACATATGATTAAATTCTTCTGTTAATAGAAAGTTTGTTACAACACCTTCATCACGTGAAACTGGATTTAAATCATAAACACCTGGTAAATCAATTAATGTTCCTTGTCTATCTTTTAATTTACCAACCTTCTTTTCTACTGTTACACCGCTCCAGTTTCCTACATATTCATAAGAACCAGTAAGTGCATTAAATAATGATGTCTTCCCTGTATTCGGATTCCCTAGCAAAGCTACCTTATTCACGCTAATTCCACCTTTATCATTTTCGCGTCACAATGACGAATACTAATTAACTGTCCACGACACTCCAATGTACAAGGACCTTTAAACATCGCTTTCTGTTTCAGGCGAAGTTCGCTTCCTTCAGCAAGACCGAAAGCAGCTAGTCTACGCTTTAATAGCTGATCTAAAGACTGAATACTTTTTACTAACACTTTCTCTCCAATTTTAATATCTACTAAGCTCATAACCTTCCCCCTCAGAAGAGAATGATAATTATTTTCAAAAAAATTATACCACACCCAATTTCTCTTGTACTATACCCTTTTGCTTCATATTTATTAACATTTCGCTACAATTCTATTTCAATTATTGTCATACTGTATTCGTTTGCCATTCTCATCCATTTCGCTTACAATAAACAATAGCAAATAAAGAATCTCGTTATCACTGGGGGAGCCATGTCGCTGAGAGGGAACACTTCGTTCCGACCCTTCGAACCTGTTAGTTAATGCTAACGCAGGGATTGTGCAAACGTCCGAAATACATACCTCATTTTTATTTACGTATTTCGTATCCTCCTATGATATCTATTCTTTTTTGTACAACTTGGATTTAGGGGGAGACAACATGCGTAACACTAATTTACAAGCGATGATCGAATCTGCTATTCTTGCAGCCTTCGCCTTGGTCATCGACATTTTACCACTTTCAATAAAAATATCAGCAACAGGCGGTTCCATTTCATTTGCTATGATTCCTATTTTTATTATCGCATACCGCTGGGGCTTCAAAATGGCTTTCTTAGGGGGCCTAATTTGGGGATTATTACAAATTGTCGTAGGCGATGCCATTATCGTCACACCAATTCAAGTACTAATTGAATACTTTGTTGCTTTCGCATTCATTGGATTTGCTGGTTTATTCTATCGTCCAATTCAAAAAGCACTTTTAACTTCCAATGATAATAGCGAAGAGCAATCAAATTTAGGTAACCGTAAAGACAAACCTTCATCAAAACCAAACCAAGGAAAGAAAGTAATTGGATACATTATCGTCGCTACTTTTATCGGTAGTTTAGCTCGTTACTTCTGTCACTTTATCGCTGGTATCATTTTCTGGGGACAATATGCACCAAAAGGCCAATCGGCTTTCCTATATTCTTTAATATTTAACGGTAGTACAATGATTGGTTCCTATATTCTATGTACCGTTTTACTTATATTTTTATTTATCACTTCACCACGCTTATTCAAAAGCATCAGTGCTTATCAAATGAATACACAAAAAAAGGGCGCTTAATGAGCGCTCTTTTTTCATATCGTAATATTAATTAAAAATACAATAAATGCGCAAAAGAAAATAAATACCATTATACTTAGCCAATTGCTATGCACGGTTCATCGACTCCTTACATAACCTCATATTCTAAACAAATTATACTGATTAAAAATAAAGATTAGGTAAAGATAATATGAAAATAAATTAAAAAAGCGTAGCATGCATTATCTACGCTTTTTTCGGTAAGTAAAAGTAAAATAATACACCGTCTTCTGTATTTTTCACTCCATATTCAGCATCGTGTAATTCTAAAATATTTTTAGAAATAGCAAGCCCAAGTCCCGTCCCACCTTGTGAACGCTGACGAGCTGTATCCACTCGATAAAAACGATCCCAAATTTTATCTAATTGTTCTTCTTCAATGTGAGTACCTTTATTTTCAATACAAACTTTTATACGATCCTTCTCATCTATTGTAGAAATAATAATATCTTCTTTATTTGGTGTATAACGTATGGCATTCGTAATGAAATTCACGATGACTTGTTCAATCCGGCCTTGATTTGCAATCACTTCAAATGAACATATATTTTTATGAACATGAAGTTCTTTTTTCTCTATTTCCACAGATAGATGTTCACATATATCTTCAATTACTGTATCAATATAAAACGAATCCTTTTTCATTTTATATGTACCAGATTCAAATTTAGCTAACTCAAGCATATCCAAAATTAAAGTATCCATTTTGTCTACTTCTCTCTCCATCGCTTGAAAATAATACTCTTTTTTATGCTCAGCTACCCCGTCTTTTAAAATGGAAATACAACTTTTCATAATACTTAGCGGTGTTTTTAATTCATGTGAAACACCAGAAATGAATTCTTTTCGCGTCCTTTCTAACTTTCTTTCCTTTTCAATATCTTCTTCTAACTGTCCAATATGGGAATGGAGTTTATTTGATAGCACATTAATATTTTTCGATAAATCTCCAATTTCATCTTTTGAAGTAATCGGTATTTTTTCTGTAAAATCTAATTGTGCTATTTTCTTCGTCGTATCATTTATTTTTAATAACGGTTTGGCAATTTGTTTTGAGTAATAGAACGAAGCTAAAAAAATAAGAACAACTACAAATGCAATGATATAGATATAGTAATCTTGCACCATTTGTACAGCTTCATCTACGGGCTGTAAAGAAGCCATCGCATAAATATATGTTACTGATCCGTCTTTTTCTATTGGCTTGATTAATAATTTATATTTAATATCATTTTTTTCATAGTCCATTGTTTGTGTTGTATATTGTATGGGCTTGCTCTCTTTTAATAATAAATTAGTTTGAAATTCTTTTATGCTATCTAAGAAGATGCCATTTTTATAAATTGGATTCACAGGACCTTTTACATCTGGTAACTGTACTTTTGTAACACGCCCCCCTATGTAAGCATCTCGTTCTTGGATAACTTGCTCCTGAACGGCTGGCTTCTTTTCCTTACTAACTTGTTCCATAGCTGCTTTCTTTTTCTCTTGATCTAATTTACTCATTTTCTCATTAAACGCTTTTTCTAGCGGTTTATTAGATCCGCTTAAATTCTGCTTAGATAAAGAAAAAGAGAATGGAATAAAACTATCTTCTTTTCTCACTCCAGAAAAATAAATTTCTTGTCCTAAAAACTGCTCTGATAATTTATTATCAATTTCCTCTATATTGACGAGATTACCTAAGGGAATTTTGAATATTTGTTGTCCAAAGCTCTTTTGTTGCCTACGATCTATCGTTACTTCAAAATAAAAATCATCTGCATGTTTTAAATTCCCGTTCTTATCTAATGTCGTAATCCACGTATTATTTTCTCTTAAAAAGTCTTGCTCTAGTTTCTGAATTTCTTCTGCATTTCCTGCATAATTTAAATAATTCTTCTCAAAGGAATTTAAATTTACTTTAATATCTTCCACTTTTCGATTCGCATAATATTGTTTAAAAAATATCGTTTGTCCAATAAATATCGTCGCTAAAATCAACATACATAATGCTGTTGTAAGAGTAAATAATTTTAGTACAATTCCTTTCTTCATACATTCCCCTCAAATTTATAACCAGTTCGTACTACAGTTGTAATATACTTTGCTTTCTCTCCTAATTTATTTCTTAAATTACGAATATGGCTATTCACCGTTCGATCATCGCCAGCAAATTCATATCCCCAAATTCTTGAAATGAGTTGCTCTCGCGTTAAAACGATTCCTTGATTTTTCATGAAATACACCAATATTTCAAACTCCGTATGCGTTAAACTAACATCTGCCTCATCAACAGTAACAGTACGCGACGGAAAATGGACATGGATGCCATGAATCGATAACGTATCATCTTCGTTCTCTAAAGGTTTCTTCGATGCTTTTCTACTTTCTAATAATCGTTTCGCTCTTGCTAATAAAATTGGAGGACTATACGGCTTCGTCACATAGTCATCTGCTCCAAGTTCAAAACCAAGTAACGTATCGTCTTCATCTACGCGCGCCGTCAGCATAATAATAGGCACCTCGGACGTCTTCCTAATCCTTCGGCAAACAGACCATCCATCGAGTTCTGGCAACATAATATCTAAAATAACTAAATCAACCTCTTCTTCTTCAAATACAACTAAAGCCTCTTTCCCGTCCCTCGCTTCAAACACTACATATTGTTCACTCAAAAAATAATCTTTTAATATTTCACGTAATATGTCTTCATCTTCAACAATTAAAATGTTTTTTGACATAACTTATATATCCCCCTCTCACTTTCAGAAACTATAATTTCACTTTGAATAACTGCCAGTTAACTTCGCCTCGATAATATATCTATCTGGTGCATCCCCTATATAATCAAATGGGTAACAAGTTGTCAGTGTTAATATCGGTTCTTCTTTTTTTATAATAACAGTACGATCATCCGCATGAGTAATCCATGTCTTTTGAATTTCATATGTGTACGTTTTATTATCATACTCTAAAACAAGGGTATCCTTTTCTTTCAACTCTTCTAAATCTGTAAATACAGTATCTCGATGTCCACTCAGTACAGTATGTCCCCCTCCAGATGGAGTTGTCGTTAAATCACTAACGAACATACCCACTCCTTTTTTCAAAGTCGTATCATCTGCTCCCCAATATATGGAAAACTTCTTCTTTATTTTCGGTATGTTTAACATCGCTACCTTTTCTCCCTCTTTATGTTCTGTTTGAGAAGAAGGCACTTGAGAAGTTACAGGTGTTTCATGAGAAAGTTGAGTATCTTGTATATTTTTAAGGCTCTTTATTTCTTCTGCCGTTAATTGCCCGGCAGAGCTTCTTCCTTTATACCATTCCACAGCATAATAGGATCCCATGAATAGCCCTATAGCCATCAATATGATACCGATATAATTGAGTAACTTCATTCTTCATTCCTCCATGCCAAAAATGGTAGGAGTAACCTACCATTTTTAATATATGAAATTATCCCATTCTTTATAGGAAAATATTTTATTTACGCTTTAATCTTATTGCGACGATTCAAACCAAATAATGTACCTACCGCTACAAGACATGCACTTAATCCCATCATTGCTACATTATTTGATGCTGTATTTGGTAATTTTTCACCTTGTACAACTGGCTTTGCTTCTTCTTTTTTAGCTACTTCATTCTTTTGCTCGGCTTTTATCGCTGCTTCTTTTTTGGCCATATCGTTTTTTAACTGTTCTTGCGCTATTCTCTTTTTCTCTTCTTCACTTTTTTTCTCAGCTTTTATTGCTTCCTCTTTTTTAGCCATATCATTTTTTTCTTGTACTTGTGCTGCTTGCTTTTTCTCTATTTCACTTTTTTGCTGTTCCTTAATTGCTTCTTCTTTTTTAGCTTTATCCTGTTGTACTTGCGCTTCTTCTTCCTTTGTTACTGTTCCAGTATCCGCACTCGCTACTGAAGAATATCCTACTGTTAAAAGTGCCATTGCACAAATTGGTAATAGTTTCTTTTTCATTTTCACTCTCTCCTTATATTTTATTCACATCTACTCGCATCGGATGTATTACTAGAATAAGCAAGAGATATAAATATAAGATGCAGATGAAATATATTTCATTTAAAGATTTCATTGTAGAAAAAGAAAAAAACATCGCAATATGTACGATGTTTTTTTCGGGTGTGTGTCTCAATTATTTACATGTTACTTTCGCGTGATTTGGAAGTAGAACGGGCCGGAGCGATAACTAATTGTCTCGGCTCAGTTTTCTTGAAGTGATTTTTGACGTTACACTTACGACGTTGAACAACCCACGCTTTAATAGGGTTTGTTAAAATAATCTTTTGCTCTTCGTTAGGGGCCTCTTCTTCAATCTTACAACTCTCGCTCCATTTATTCCATTTCATTGTAAATTTAGAAGAAGAATGATCATTTTCACGATCAAACAAGTGCAAAAAATCCATTTTTCCATCTAGCATTACGGTGTTACTAGTCGCTAAAAAAGAAAAGGTCGTCCAACGTTTCTCCATGCCCTCCTACTCCTTTTTCACATATAGAGTGCCTAAAACTTAATTTACCTAAAATATGCTTGCCTTTTACCTTACACCCATAGTTTATCCAAAATGCTCTTATGCAACTATCGATTTGCCTTACAACTACCTTACATTTTTGTAAGAAACAAAAAAAACCTTCACTCTATATAATGAAGGTTTCTCACTTTTTATCTATATGATCTCTCATATCATCAAGTCCAGCTTCTTTTAGCTGCGACATCATACCGTGCGAAATTGCTCCTAACACTAAAGTCATTCCAATTAATGAAATACGAATCGCAGGTACATCAATTACGTAAGCCAACAGGCCAAGAACAATTGTTAAAAGTAATGCTTTTATAAATGTTACACTTGTGTACTGTTTCTTCTTCATCATATTCACCCTTTATGGAAGCGTTTTCTTGATATACTTAGTATATCATATCATCAGATGATTTTGTCGTTATCTTTGTAAAAAATTACTATCTCCTTTGACTTTTTCTATTCTATCCTTTACAGTCGAAATGTTCGTAAGTTTTACACTGTAGGAGGATTACAATGAATATTGAAATAAAAGACACTTTAATTTCTGAAGAACAATTACAAGCAAAAGTTAAAGAATTAGCACTTCAAATCGAACGTGACTTTGAAGGAGAAGAAATTGTAGTTATCGCAGTATTAAAAGGTTCATTCGTATTTGCTGCTGATTTAATTCGTAACATCAAAAATGATGTAACAATTGACTTTATTTCTGCATCTAGCTACGGAAATCAAACAGAAACAACAGGAAAAGTGAAACTACTAAAAGATATCGACGTAAACATTACTGGGAAAAACGTAATTGTTGTAGAAGATATTATCGATTCTGGTTTAACACTTCATTTCCTAAAAGATCACTTCTTTATGCATAAACCAAAAGCACTCAAGTTCTGTACATTACTTGATAAACCAGAACGTCGTAAAGTAGACTTAACAGCTGAATATGTTGGCTTCCAAATTCCAGACGAATTCATCGTTGGATACGGTATCGACTGTGCGGAAAAATATCGTAACTTACCATTCATTGCTTCAGTTGTAACGGAATAATCGTATAACTTAAAAAATCGATAGTACATAAAATGTATATCGGCGATTTTTTAAATATATCGCCTTACCGACAATAACTGACAATCTTAGCACCCAATTAATAGGGAGAAGCTGTTCTAAAATACATGGGAACAGCTCCTTTCTTTCCATTTACAAACTACAGGGAGAGATGAAATATGACAAAGACAAAATTTGAAAAAGTACTCCTCATCGTAAATCCGAAAGCTGGTCAAGGTGACTTACATACAAATTTAACGAAAATCGTACCACCTCTTGCCGCAGCTTTTCCTGATCTACATATCCTTCACACGAAAAAACAAGGTGATGCAACAAAATATTGCCAAGAGTTTGCTAGTAAAGTAGATTTAATTGTCGTCTTTGGTGGTGATGGAACAGTATTTGAATGCACAAATGGCTTAGCACCTCTCGAAAATAGACCTACACTTGCAATCATTCCAGGCGGAACTTGCAACGACTTCTCTCGCACACTTGGTGTTCCGCAAAACATTGCAGAAGCGGCAAAACTTATTACAAAAGAACATATAAAACCAGTTGACGTTGCAAAAGCAAATGAACAACATTTCTTAAACTTCTGGGGCATTGGACTCGTATCTGAAGTATCAAACAATATCGATGCAGAAGAAAAAGCAAAGCTTGGTAAAATCGGTTACTATTTAAGCACAATTCGAACTGTAAAGAATGCTGAAACATTCCCGGTAAAAATTACTTATGACGGACAAGTATATGAAGACGAAGCTGTCCTTGTCATGGTTGGAAATGGTGAATATCTTGGTGGTATTCCATCCTTTATTCCGAACGTAAAATGTGATGACGGAACACTTGATATTTTCGTAGTCAAATCAACAGGTATTCAAGCATTTAAAGATTACATCGGAAAGAAACTATTTGAAGACTCAAATGAAAATGACATCTTCCACGTAAAAGCGAAATCCATTCATATTGAAACGAAAGAAGAAAAAGAAGTAGATACAGATGGAGAAAGCTCGCTTCATACACCTTGTCACATTGAATTATTACCAGGACACTTTACGATGATTTATAATCCTGCGGTTGTGTAATAAAAAAACGAGTGCTAGCACTCGTTTTTTCTCTTCTAATCTAGTTATATTGTTGGATCATTTCCTCTATTTCTTTAACTCTCTCTAAAGTAATTCCATTTCTTTGTTCGATCGCTAAAGGATGCTCGGTTGGCTCTAATTCAACATACGGTGCCATTCCAACTTCTCTTATATGTACATTTGTTTTTAAATTTAATGTTTCTGGATAAACTGGTATTTCTACAGATAACCAACCAAAATAAGGATCACTATTTTCTCGGCCTCTTTCATCCCACTTTTCTAATACTTCATCATAACTTTCTTTACTAAGTGATACCCACACAGTCCATATGAAATTTTCGTGGTAGTCAATTATAGGAATCTCTAAACATCCTCTAATAAAATAGAAGAATGGCTTGTTTGCATACTCTAGTTCTTTTTATGTACAATGAAGGAAAGAAGCACCTTCATATAAGGGAGAGGGCACACTTTGTTCAACCAACAGTTAGTTAATTTACGCATTGATTTTGCATTTAAACAATTGTTTGGTACGAATGGTAGCGAAGATATTCTAATTGCATTTTTAAATGCTATGTTACAAGAGTCTTTAGAGTCGCCCATTGCTTCTCTACAACTAGAAGATCCACATTTACACAGGGAATATGAAGAGGATAAGTTATCTATTTTAGACATTTCAGCAACATTAGACACAGGAACAAAAGTCAATGTAGAAATACAACTCAATAATAATCACGATATGGTTAAACGCAGTTTATATTATTGGGGAAGACTATACACATCTCAACTACAAAAAGGGATGCCCTACAGTGCACTTCACAAAACCATCACCATAAACTTACTAAACTTCGTAATGTTTTCGGAACACCCAGCCTTCCATACAACAAGCATATTATGGAATACACAACAACAAAAACTCCTGATTGACGACATTGAAATCCACATTATAGAAATTCCAAAGTTAACTGAACAATGGCATGAAGAAAAAGTAAATCCGTGGAAAGATCCATTTGTTCGTTGGCTTTTATTGCTTTCAGCAAATGAGGATGAGCACTTAACTAAACTATTGGAGGATATTGCTATGAACCAAGACCCTATTTTACAAAAAGCGATAAATAAATGGGAACGTATGAGTCAAGATTCATCTTTCCGACAAGCCTATGACGCAAGGGAGAAAGTTTTAATGGATGAAGCAGCAAAATTCGCCCATGCAGAGACAGAAGGAATAAAAAGAGGAATGGAACAAGGGATGAAACAAGGAATTGAAAAAGGCATTGAAAAAGGCATTGAACAGGGCATTGAACAGGGCATTGAACAGGGCATTGAACAAGGTCGAAAAGAAGGAGTTCAACAGGGGAAAATTCAAATAATTAAAAATATGTATAATCTTGGTATACCACTTGAAACGATGGCTAAGGCAAGTAAATTAAGTTTGCATGAGATTGAGCATATTTTAGGACATAAATAGTGATAAAAAAAGAGCTTGAATAGTTTCAAGCTCTTTTTTATCAACTCTCCTCAATATCATCCAATTGAGTCTTATAACATTCATCACACTCTGGCCTCGTAGGAAGAATCCCTCTTTCATCAGGTAATAAAACCCTCAAAACTTCTCGATCCATCTCTACGAAAGACTTCATAATAATGGGATATCCTTCAATAATATTCGTATACTCAATCCCTTGTTCAAACTTTTTTCCGCTCTTTATTTCTTCTATTATGGTACAAAAAACACTATGCGCGGCTTCAGGATCCATATTTAATGCTATTTGTAAATCTTGATGATTAAAGTTATCTCTTAGACCATGCGTATGATAATTAGCATGGATGCCATCAATATCTTCTGCTAATATGCTATGCATGTACCATCCATACTCTTGTAGCATATTTTCTTCCCATTCATCTGCATCCTCTTCTAAATCTTCATCAAACAAATTCGGATCATACCACACGTCCTCGTAATCTCCAGCAATTAAAAATCTCCAACCAGGTGGTAACCCTAAATACTTCTTTATTTCAGGTGCCCATTCATCAATATGTTGAACGTGTAAAGGAAGAAAGAAATCTTCTTCTGTCCCCATTTCTTCACCAGCCCAAATGTACCAACCTGTCGTTCCATTTTCTATAGGCATTCGTAACCCATTAATCGGAGCGATACCATCTTTCACATTTTGCGCTATTCCTAATTTCAAATCATTCGGAGATTCTACATACTCCGCTTTATATTTATCACATATACTCTTCTGTTCTTTTATGTATTTTTCCACCCTTTTAGCACACTCCCCAATTTTTGAAAGATAGATTTCTTTGCCGAAGCACTCTCTAACTTCCATACCCCACACGGATTATAAAATGGATCCTCTTGTTCATATATATCAATTTCAAAGCCAATCTCTTTCTCCTTATGGTGCATAACATTTCCCGCTAATATATAGTTACTTTTACTCACAACTTCTTGTATTAATTCTGTTCTATCTTTCCATAAACCAGGTACTCCAATAACGATTTGTGTCTCCATCATATGCACTCCACTTCTCATCTATTTTCAATCTATTCTTTCAATCTTCCAAACTAAATTAGCTGGGATATCTTTCTCTAAGAAGGTTAACATCCATACAGTTTTTCCTTTATCGTTCATCAGCAGTACTTTATGGTTTAACTTCCAAGCCACTTTACTAACATGATCAAACATCTTATACATATCTTCTTCTCTAATAAGCTTTTCCTTTTTGATTAACCGCCTCGTTCTATACTCTCTTATTTCTAAGTACACGTCAGCATAAGCCACTTCATGCTGACATGTTATATTACATACGTATTTTTTATTCGGACTACTCTTTTTTATATATACGAACTCGTTTCTATAATTCAATTCTAGTATCTTATTCTTCACTTTTTCTAACTCTTCTATATCCCAATCATATTTCACAGCTAAACGCTTCATTTCCCCATGAACGATTTGAAGGGCTAATTCTTTTTTCTCTCTATCTGATAAATATGGAAAATCCCTCACACTCCCATATTTCACAAAAGCATTCATATATTCAGGGAAAATTCGATATTTCTTCTCCCACTCATCGAGTAATGAAATATCATCCACACAATGAATCAAAATACCTTTCTCATACTCCATTCTTAACTTTGGCATATGTCGACAATATAAAGAAGTAATACAGCTCGTCTCTTTACCAAAAGAGATATCTTCATCGTAGTTGCTTGTAGATGCTAACTGTAATGTCTCAGTGCTTCTAGTATGCTCTTTTACTTTTAGAAAACTCAATTGTATATCTCTTATAACCGGCATTTGCTCTCTCCTCTTCGCAATACAACTATGAAACATCTTTGTTAATACGCCTTAATCAATTTCAAGCCATCCCATTCCCATAGAAAGAAATAACAGCCCAATTACAAAAAAGAGACCCCCAGTTAAAAAATAGAACGGTGCTCCGTGCAATGGATCACTAAATAACTCTATCAAATTTCCAGCTACTACTTTCCATTTCTCTTTCTTTGAATTTTTTTCTTTTATTTCTTTAACAAATCGATAGATACTTATACTAATCAAAATAATTCCTATTAATAGGCATCCTACTATGATTAAAATCTCCAAATATAACACTCCATGTGTACATTTATATTTATTTTCGTTTACATACTATTGTTATTCATAATCCATTTTAGCTAATAAACAAACGAAAGAGAACTAGGTGGATTAATGTTTACTTAAAAATAAAAAGTCCGAAACTATATAAAGTGATTTCGGACTTTTTATTTTTAAAATATTAAATTACATTTCGAACAAAAAGGAGCTGAATTTCCTCTTCTAATTTTCGTATCACATTTTGGACAATATACATATCGTTCCTCTACCTTTTGTCGTTCTATCATGTGTAAGGATACTATTTTCATACTGCACATAATTCCAATTAAGATAAGGCTAAAAATGAGTAGCACAACGCTCTTCCTCCCTTAACTACTTACCTATATTTTACCATTAAATAAAGATAATTTTATACTTATAATCCTATCTTGTCCTTCATACTGGAAGAAACTTTCTTTACTTCTATTTACTCATCAGCGTGATTCTTTTTTGTCTATATAAATAAAGAATACCTGTAACTATAAAAACAATCACGCCAAAATACACGCCATATTCTATCGCAATCGCTACAATACTTTCAATATGCTTTCCAAATAAAGCACCGAGCACAAAGTAAACGAGTGTCCAAACAAATCCTGTCGTATAAGAATACAAAGCATACGTCTTAAATGACATGTTATTCATTCCAACTAAATACGGTACGATATGTCTTACAACTGGTATGAAGTAACTTGTGACTAACGCATAATGACCATACTTCTCTACCATTTGTTGAGATTTCAAAAGATATTTCGCCTTTTTCTTTTTCACTAGCTTATCAAGTACTTTCGTACCAAATATTTTCCCTAATATATAACCTAAAGAAAGCCCAGATACAACACCTAAATATGTTAATAAAAATGCAGGAATGACACTTAATATCCCTAGTGAAGATACAAAGCCACCACTCATTACGATCATTTCGTCTGGAATTGGCATACCAATAATACCTAACCATAAACAGAAAAATAATGCCCAATAACCGTATTGTTCAATATAAGATAATAATTCATGTAATTCCATTATGCATATGCTCTCCTTAGCTCTTTTTTACAGCTAAAGACATACGCTGGTGGGAAATTGAGCCACACTTTCTCTAGCGTAATTTCAGGAAAGAAGTGCTGTATAAATCCTTTTTTCACAAGTGAATATTGAAATGTAATAAATTCACCATTCTCATGTATCCCTTCCATTACATTGTTTAAAATACGCTTTGAAACTTCTTCTGGTAAAGAGGTAAAAGGTAATCCCGATAAAACGTAATCCACGCATTCTATATTGAGATCTTCTATATACTTTTTTATATTTTCGGCTGAACCGTGTACAACAATGACGTTCTGCTCATCTTTAAATTTTCTCTTTAGCTCCTTGCAAAACACTTCATTAATTTCAATAAGAAGAAATATTGTTTCCTTCTTCTTTCTCTTCATAATTTCTTTCGTAAAGACTCCTGTACCAGGACCTAACTCTACAATGCATTTCGCTTTATTAAAATCAATTACATCTACCATTTTCTTTGCTAATATTTTTGAACTTGGCGCAATTGCACCAGTATGTTTCGGATGTTTAATAAATTCATGTAAGAATGTTATGAGTTGCATATAAACCTCTCCTCATTCGTTCAATAGTTTCTAACTTGTTTCTAAGTATAACTATTATTTCTTAACAAAAATTAAGGAGATTTCTTAAGATTTTATGAAGAATAAAAAAACAGCTATCGTCTCTAGCGATAGCTGTCCCTTATTACTTCGCACTCACGATCTTATAATAAGAACGAACCGTTAAGAAGTAATATCCAATATAAATCGCGCCGTATACTCCAATACTAATGAGAAGCGGAATCATAATTTCAAATGGTAATATATTTGACAAACCTTTTAGTGCAAATAAACTGTGTAAAATACCAATAATTAATGGAATAGCAAAGATAAAGCTCACTTGTTTTGCGATAGCTCTCTTCATCTCTTGCTTCGTTACACCAATTTTATGAAGAACAACGTAGCGATCACGGTCAGCACTTGCTTCTGTTAATTGTTTAAAGTAAATGATTGAGCCTGTTGCTAATAGGAATACTAATCCTAAGAATAACCCAATAAACATCATTAAGCCTGTTGTTTCAAGCCCCATTTGGAATCCTGTATAGAAATCGTTAAATGGTTTTAAAACTTCTGATTCTCCAGCTGGCATAATGCTTGCTAATTTTGCTGTTAACTCTTTACTATTTCGCTCACCTTTTACATCAATATTTTTTACAGTACGCGTTTCGTTTACTTGTTTCACTTGCTCATATGTTTTATCAGGAACGATTACAAATAGTTCATTTAAATTTGTAAGGCTTCTATTATTTACACCTTTAATTTTTAATTCTTTTGACTCGTTTCCAACAGGGAATACAGCTGTATTTCCTGTATAAAGAGGACCAAAATCAAGTTTCTCAATATATAGGCTATCATATACGAAAGCTTCATTCGCACTTAAATTTACAGGCTCTACATCTAAATGTTTCACAAGTGTATTAAAGCTTGATTGAGAAATAAGCTGGTACTGATTCGTAACATTATAGTGTGTGTTCAGAACTTGATCAGCTCTTTCACCTTTAAATGTTCCCTTCACAGGAATCATTTCAACTTCTGATTCATATGTGACTGGGTGATTATTCTTCTCTCCAGCAAGTATTTCATTTACTTTTTTATCTAATGCTGCATCTTTTTTCTCATAGGAATAACTATACGGCGCAGCAACTTTTGATTGCGTAAATGTGTTGTAATACATCGTAACTGACGTACCAACCGCTGTTAATGTTACCGCACTTAAAATAGCGATTGTCGCAAGTGATTTCGCATTTCCTTTAATACGATATAGTAACTGTGATGTCGTTACCATATTCATACCATTATAAAATGCTGACTTATTATTTCTTGCACGTTTCAATACAAATACTGTGAAGAACATGAACAGTAAATAAGTCCCTGCTACTGTCGCTAATAAAATATATAATGCAACGACCATAAAGTCTGCATACATAACTGCTTTCATGTACATTAATGCTAAAAAATAACCTGAACCGATTAAAAAAACTGAAATTAATGCCATAATGACAGATCCTTTTGGCATTGCTTCTCCTTCACGTTCTGCACGGAAAAGTTCAATTAACTTAAAGCGATAAATTAAACGATATCCTTGAAGTGATGTATATAAAATAATCACAAAGAAAATAATTGCTGTATCAATAATGGCAGCCATCGGTACTTCAAAATGAACGTTTAAATTTAATCCCATCATATTTACTAATAACTCAAGGAATAATTTTGAAAGGACACTACCGATTGCAATCCCAATTACTAATGACATTAATCCCATTAACATATTTTCATAAAAGAGCATTTTACCAATTTGTCTTTTACGAATACCTAATAACGAATATAAGCCAACTTCTTTTTTACGTTTACGTGTAAAGAATCCGTTCGAATATATAATGAACACTGCTACGAAAATGATAAGCATCACACTTGAAACTTGGAACGCTCCGCTAATTTTTTTTGAAGCTTCTGCTGCTTTTTCCATTTGTGAATTATATTGCAGTGCTTTAAATGTAAAATAAATAACGATACTAAAAATCATAGATGCAAAATATACAAAGTAGTCTTTAAAGTTCCGCTGTATGTTGCGGAGGGCAATGCTAGATAAGGTCATCAGCCATACCTCCAGAAATAGAAGACATTACGTCAACAATTTTTTGGAAGAACTGTTTACGCGTCGATTCACCGCGGTGTAATTCTTTATATAGTTCACCATCTTTAATGAAAATAACTCGTTTACAATAACTTGCTGCAAATGCATCGTGCGTTACCATTAAAATTGTTGAGTTATCATATTCATTTAACGACTTCATACTTTCAAGTAAATCTGTTGCAGATTTAGAATCAAGTGCTCCAGTTGGCTCGTCTCCGAAAATCATACTTGGATTCGTAACAATTGCACGCGATGCTGCACAGCGCTGCTTCTGCCCACCAGATACTTGATATGGGAACTGACTTAAAATATGATCAATACCGAATTTCTTTGAGATTTCAAGAACGCGGCGATCAATCTCACTCGCTTTCACCTTTGATAGCGCAAGTGGTAAAGCAATATTCTCTTTCACTGTTAACGTATCTAATAAGTTATAATCTTGGAAAATGAAACCTAAATGATCGCGGCGGAATAATGCTAACTTATCATCATTCATTTTCACAATATCTTTTCCATCAATTAAAATTTCACCGTTCGTCGCATTATCAATTGTAGAAAGAACATTTAGTAAAGTCGTCTTACCAGAACCAGAAGGTCCCATAATTCCAACGAACTCACCTTCTTTTACTTGTAAGTTAATACCTTTTAACGCTGCAAATTTATTACCACCCGTGTCATATACTTTTTCAATATTTTTTGCTTCTAATACTGTTTTCATCTCGACATCCCTCATTTCTTCTATTCTCTATTTTCAACTATATACACTCTCTACTCTTGCCACTATCGATGTTTCTTACACAAACATGACAGTTATGTAAGGCACATAAGTAAAGAAATCAAAAAGTTAACATAATGAATTAAAGTACTTTGTTACTATAACATTGGGATATCATACCATCCATTCATTCTCCTTACAGGAACATTACAATTTTGTAAGGTGAAAAAGTTACCTACAAAGTTGTGCACGAAATGTCGGATGGGGCCATTTCGTTCCTGCTATTCTATGTACAGAGGAGGTCATAATATGGATTCACTTAAAAATATGAATACTGCAATGCGCTATATTGAAGATAACCTTACGAATGAAATTGATTTTAAAGAAGTTGCGAGGCTAGCTCTCTGTTCTGAGTATCACTTTAAAAGAATGTTTTCGTTTTTAGCAGGTATATCACTATCTGATTATATTCGCTGTAGACGTCTTACTCTCGCTGCCTTTGAACTAAAAAATAGCGATGCAAAAGTCATTGATGTCGCTATAAAATATGGCTACAACTCACCAGATTCATTCGCCCGTGCATTTCAAAACTTGCACGGTATAACACCTTCAGAGGCCCGAAATAGTAGCCATTCTTTGAAGGCTTATTCACCAATGACCTTCCAATTATCCATTCAAGGAGGAAATGAAATGAACTATCGAATTGAAGAAAAAGAGCCATTTCGAATTATAGGTATTACAAAACGAGTACCAATCGTTTTTAACGGTGTAAATGAAGAAATTGCTTCTATGTGGAAAAGTTTAAACCCAGATTCTATTCAAACATTAAAGTCCCTTTCAAACATTGAACCTACTGGAATCATTAGTGCTTCTACTAACTTTTCTGAAGGAAGAATGGAGGGAAAGGGGGAACTCGATCACTACATTGGAGTAGCCACAACGAAAGATTGCCCAGAGCAATTCGCGCAACTTGAAGTTGCTGCTTCAACATGGGCTATATTCGAAGCTGTCGGACCATTTCCTGATGCATTACAAAATGTATGGGGACGTATTTATTCTGAATGGTTCCCTTCTTCGAACTATGAACTAGCGGAAGGACCGGAGATATTGTGGAATGAAAGTAAAGACGTATCCTCTCCGAATTTCAGAAGCGAAATATGGGTACCTGTTTTAAAAAAGTAATATAAGAGGCTAACCTTTTCAAAATAAAGAAGCTGCTCTCCCTTTTTAAAGGAAGAGCAGCTTCTTTATTTTATACTTCTTCTTGACTCGTTCTTATACAAGAAAATAGTAATAATCGTAAGCACTGTAATAACTGCAAAAGTAAATACTCTGTAGTTCGAGATAGTAGCAGTACCAATTAACAAGGCAGGTATAACCGCCACAATTAAGCCACCAAACATACCAACAAACGATCCTATACTTTGTTTTACTACTTGAGTTTCTGATACCCAATCATAATAACCAAATCGATTATTAATGAAAATCCCCCATACTGCTGAAAATAATGAATATGTTATCGGTGTTATTACGATGAAAAGAGAGCTCCAAACATCTAGCTTTAACCCGATTATCAGTAATACAGCACTAATAAGTGATGCAGGTATACTCAATGAAAGATTCATAAGAATTTTACTATCATAAATCATCTTTGGCGCTATAGGCAATGATTTAATAATCCATACATTTTTTCCTTCTAAAGACAATGAAACACATGTTGTACATGTCATCGAAATCGCTGCTGCAATAGCAAATGGAGCAATCTTTTGCAACAGGGGCTCAATTCCAGGATACGCTATTAATTGGCTTGGTCCTACTACAACTATAGCTAGCGAGAAAGCTAGCGCCATCACGACTCCCATTCCACTATTTATGACATACACTGTAGAAGAGAAGAAACGTTTCAGCTCTTTTTTATACAATGCGACCAATACACTCTCTTTTTTCATGCTATTAATCTCATAATTTGAAAGCATATGATAAGTGGTGATCCCTGTGTTTATTTGCTTATATTTTAACGAAAGTATTTTTACAAAAAGATAATACCAAATCACTGATATCCCCACGAATAAGATGAAAGCTACCATATCAGCATTAACAATTGCTTTTTGAAACATGTTAGCTAATGGATACACTTTAGTTAATTGCTCGGAAACAATTGCACCAATTCCGTTCATATCATTAAGGCTATATTGAGCATTTCCGTTTTTTAGCATAAAGGAACCGAATGTAATAATTACTATAAAACTTAAAATCGTAGTTATTTTATTCGTATTTTTAAATTTAGAAGCGATTGCCGTAATCGAAGCTCCAAAGATTGCTGCGATTGTTGTTGGGATTAAAGATGCGATAAACATACTGATGAACCACATAAAGTAAAAAGAAACTGATGGATTTTCATGTATGCAATACACAACTCCCATTGGTAGCATGATTATGATTGAAAAGATTGTATTCAGCAAGTATAAATACAAAAACCTACTTGCAATAACAGTACTTACGCGAATCGGCAATGACATTAAAAAGTCGTAATCCTTAAAAGCAAAAATTTCTCCATTTGCCTTAAATATAGTGAAAAACAACGTTAATATACTGCTAATAACTAGTGCATAGACGGGAATAATTTCACTAATTCCTATTTTTATCAATCCATATGCTGAAGCTCCGCAATATAACATTAACATGACACCAACTAGAGCAATAGATACTGTCAGCAAAATCTTATTCTGCTTCTTTCTCTTATCTTTTTCGTATTTAAAGGTGTTTAAACCGAGCTGCGTTATCAACCGAATTTTCAAAAGACCTAAACTATTAGTATTCATTAGCAAGCTCCTTCATAAAGAGCTCTTCCAATGAGCCTTCCTTTATTAAAGAATTTACTTCTCCTGAAAGTGCTAATTTCCCTCTATTAATCATCGCTACTTTATTACATAACTTCTCAGCTACATCTAAAACGTGCGTAGAAAAGAAAATCGCACTTCCTTTTTCACAAAGCTCTTTCATAATACCTTTCAATACTACGGCTGCCTTTGGATCAAGACCAACGAAAGGTTCATCTAAAACTAATAATTTCGGTTTATGTAAAACCGCCGATATAATCGCTACTTTTTGTTTCATACCGTGTGAATAAGAAGATATTAAATCCCCTAAGTACGGTGTAATCTCAAAAGCATCCCCATACTTCTGTATCTGTTCTTCCCGATCCCTCGCAGGCACTTTAAACACATCCGCAACAAAGTTCAAATATTGAATTCCTGTTAATTGCTCATATAAATCTGGATTATCAGGAATATACGCCATTACTCTCTTACATGCAATCGGATCCTTTTTTACTGAATGTCCATCAACAAAAATTTCACCCTCTTCAAAATCTATAACTCCTACTAACGACTTAATTGTTGTACTTTTCCCCGCACCGTTATGTCCAATAAATCCAAAGATATCCCCTGCTTTAACAGTAATATTCAAATGATTAACTGCTTTCTTACCGTCTTTATATGTCTTGCTAAAATTTATAATTTCTAACATGTAAATCCCCCCAAATCACCTTTTCGATTGAATTTTCAGACCTTAAAACGAAAAATTTACTCAGTGAGCTTTTCATTATTCCCACTGAGTATTAAAATCTCTTAACACATAGAAACTATAAATATAAAATTTGACTAATATAGCTCACATTTGTATTTCTTTTTTATACAAAACGTAAGAATATAAATTCGTTATAATGACAGCAACTACTATAATCCCAAGCATCATATAAGTTCTCCAATCAGCCGGAGCGAAAACACTTATAATCATAATAATTCCTAACGCCACAAATACTTTTCCGCTAAACCGATGTGTTTTCCGCCATACTTCTTCATTACTTAACGTCCATGGATTACGCATCCCAACAAAAAAGTTTGGCTTACACTGTGGTAAATAATTACCCATTACTAAAAATAAAACACCAACTAATAATTCAGGCACCCGATTAATGAATAAGTTATATCCTAATCCACTTGTAATAATGTCTATATTTCCTACAAATAGTAGCAATAGTACACCATTATTCATCATCATAAAGGCTTTAGAAAATTTCTCGTAATTTGCTTTTCTTGGATCAATCTTTGGTATCACATTTAGAAATATATATAATGCAATCATAATTCCGACCATAGAAATCATTCCGTAAAATTTAGAAGAATATCCATCTACCTTACCTCCGCTCCAATGCGTTGCAATTGTATCCGGCAAATGTGGCCAAGCAAACGCCCAAGCTAAACAAGTTATAACAATTAATAAGATTGCAAAAAGATGTTTTTTCATTTCCCCTCTTCCCCCTTATTCGTAAATGTAAACACCCAAGTTAATAAATCTTGAAAGACAGTTGTGTTTAAAGAGTACACAACAAATTGCCCTTTCTTTTCATCTTGAATAAGTTCAGCATTTTTAAGTGCGCTTAAGTGGTGTGAAATACTTGGTTTTGTCATATTGAAATGTTCAGCGATTTCACCAGCGGTTAAATCACCTTCTTTTAATAAGTCTAAAATTTTTCGCCTTGTTGGATCTGCTAATGCTTTGAATGCTTGATTCAATGTCTTTCTTCCTTTCGATAATTAGACATTTAGATATTTATCTAAATGTTAAACCGATTACTGTTATTTGTCAATTGTATCCAGTGCCCTTTTTACTTTTCTCACTTTTAACCTATACTGTTTACTAGCTTATCTTTCAACATAATGAAAAGACTTGAAACACATGATACACTATAGCTACAATTGTTTTTCTGAGGAGGAATATACATATGTATAAAATTTTAATCGTTGAAGACGATCCAAATATTTCATCATTACTGCAATCTCACATTCAGAAGTACGGTTATGAAGCTGTTGTTGCAGAGAATTTCGATGATATTATGGAATCGTTTAACGCTGTGAAACCACATCTTGTTTTACTTGATGTAAACTTACCGAAATTCGATGGTTTCTACTGGTGCCGTCAAATTCGTCATGAATCTACTTGTCCAATTATTTTCATTTCAGCGCGTGCTGGTGAGATGGAACAAATTATGGCAATTGAAAGCGGTGCGGATGATTACATTACAAAACCATTCCACTACGACGTTGTAATGGCGAAAATTAAAGGACAATTACGCCGTATTTACGGTGATTATGCACCAAATATTTCTGAACGTATCGTTGAAGTAGAAGGTTTAAAACTATTCCCAGAACGTCCTGAAATTCACTTCGGATCTGAACAAGTTCTTTTAACGAAAAAAGAAGCTATTTTAGCTGAAATGTTATTATCTAAATTCCCTCGTACAGCAAGCCGTGAAGATTTATTAGCTGCGCTTTGGGATGATGAAAGCTTCGTTGAAGAAAATACATTAAACGTAAACATTACGCGTCTTCGTAAAAAGTTTAATGAGCTTGGTATTGAGAACTCTATTGAAACAGTACGTGGACTTGGATATCGCTTTAACGCAACTTGGAGTGAATAAGCATGAAGCTATTTTTACGTGATCATTTTGCATTTTTCCTACTGTACGTTTTAAACTTCGGTATCATTTTCGTTCTTTATGATGCAGTAGATGGATTTCAAAACAATAAATTTTATTTCGTCGTTTTAAGTTTATATTTATTTATTTGTTTCCTCGCTTACCGTTACGTTCGCAATCGTAGAATGTACCATAGATTAAGCGAGCAACCAGAAAAAATGGAAGATGCGTTTATTGAAAGAGCAACTGCTCCGATGCCTCACGGTGTCAATGAACTCGTGCGTACGCAGTACCGCCTCTTCCAAAAAGAACTACAATCGTATGAAGTAAAACAACAAGAACATCAATTATTCATTAACCACTGGGTACATCAAATGAAGACACCTGTTTCTGTTATGCAGCTTATGGTGCTAGAAATGGAAGACGAGCATTTAATTCCAAAGTTTAAAAAAGAATTAGAGCGTCTAAACCAAGGGCTTGATATGGCTTTATACATGGCTAGGTTAAATAACTTCCATGAAGATTTCCATGTTGAGACGATTTCATTAAAAGATACGGTAACAAAAAATATTAACGGATTAAAAGAACTATTCATTCGTAATGGTGTCTTTCCTGTTTTAGAAGTTCATTCTGATTTAAAGGTTGCTTCTGATGCAAAATGGCTAAAATTTATCATCTATCAGTTAATGACAAATGCTGTTCGTTACTCTGGTGAGCGCGGAAAGAAAGTTTTCTTATCTGCTTACCGAAACGGAAAAGATATTATTTTAGAAGTTCGCGATGAAGGTGTTGGTATTCCGCAAGAAGATATTCGAAGAGTATTTGAACCATTTTACACTGGGAAAAACGGTCGCGCATTCGGAGAATCTACTGGTATGGGACTTTATATTGTAAGTAAAATTTGTGATTATTTAGGTCACTCTGTCAAACTAGATTCTGAAGTTGGTAAAGGAACGACGATTAAAATTATCTTCCACAACGCTGCAAATAATCAAGCAGAACATACGGAGAAGGTGACCGAAGCATGATCGTAACATATGCAAGCAAAATGTATGAGAACTCACTCTCATACATTTTTTGCAATACAACTACTTCTATATCTTCTAGCCGGAGGTATAATCTATGACATTTTGGCAATTTGCATTTAAAAACGTCACGCGCAACTCAAGAGCTTATTTTGCTTACTTTGTAAGTAGCTCCTTTTCCATTGCTGTGTTCTTTTCGTTTGCTGTTTACTTATTCCATCCGAAATTACAAAACTTTGACATGACTTCTGAAATTTCAGGATTAATGATATTTTCAGAAGTAGTAATTGTATTTTTCTCTTTCTTCTTTTTACTATATTCCATTGGTACTTTTTTAAAAGTTAGAAAAAAACAATTTGGTGTTTTGACCATTTTAGGAATATCGAGAAAACAATTACATCGTCTTGTTTTTATGGAGAATATGTTAATCGGGATTTTATCTATATTTTTCGGCATGCAGTTTGGAGTTGTTTTTTCTCAATTTTTCTTATTAGTAACATCCAAACTTACGCATGTTCCAGGAATATATTTATACGGTCCTACTAACGCGTTTATTTTAACAACCATTGTTTTCCTTAGTCTTTTTATCATTGTATCTGCATTCACACCAATGCTTATTCGTACAAAAAAAGCGGTACACCTTTTAAAAACAAATGGTGGAAAACAAAAAGAAAGAAAACCATCCATACTTGTTTCATTATTTGGTGCGATTTGTTTATTTGGTGGTTATGCGTTAGCTGGAAATCCTAAATATTTCGTATCAGTAAGCCCGCAAATCGGTGTTATATATATGGTTTCAAGTATTTTCGTTATCCCAATGCTTGTTACAATCGGAACATATTTCTTCTTTTCACAAATTAGTTTCTTACTGATTTATATTTTAAAGAAAAGAAGGAAGTTTTATATGAAACGGATTAATATGCTTTGGATTTCGGATTTAGCGAGCCGTATTCGAACGAATATTAATATGCTTTTTATTGTAGCAATGCTATCTACAATTGCTTTCACAATGATTACGTTTCTATATGGATTCGGGAAATTTATTAAGCTAGAAGTTAATAGAACTTCTCCTTTTCCAATTTCTTATTTTTCTTATGATGCGAACCCTTTTGTTACAGAGCATTTAAATTGGCTTGAGCAACAATTACAAAAAGAGCATTTCCCTTATCAAAAAATAGAAGCTGATATATATGAAACACCACTAAAAGAAGATAAAGATATAGCTATTTATAATGACGTATACGCAATTAAGCAAAGTGACTATAACAAACTTGCAGATTCTTTACGAATGAAACAACTATTTATGGATGATAACGAAGCATATGTGCTAACAGGGACATCTTATATCACCATATTCAACGAATTTGAGCAAAGCTACAAAAGAGATTACATTACACTCTCTAGTACAAATACGAAATTACGAGTAAAAGGCTATGAGCATGTAAACGCAATCCCATCTGACTTTTCATATCAAACGATAGTGTTGCCTGATATTATCGTAAATAACTTACCTAACACCGTAAAACATATATCAGCATACAATTACAAAATTCAAAACTGGGAACAGACATATGAAATTGCTGATAATTTTATAGAAAAAGTGCAAAAAGATCGAAATAAATCCCAGTATGAAGGACCTCTTATTCGTTCCTTTGAATCAGCAGGATCGTTATACAAAATAACATCAGGCAGTGCTGCATTTTTCCTAATTGGGACATTTTTAGGAGTTATTTTCTTCATTGGAGCTGGTAGCGTTCTTTACTTTAGAATGTATACGGATTTGACGAACGAACAAGAGAAATATATAACGATTTCTAAAATCGGTGTAACAGATACAGAGATGAAACGATCTGCAACCATTCAACTTAGTATTTTATTTTTCATTCCGTACATTATGGCATCCATTCATACAATGTTCGCAACAAAAATGCTACAAGATGTAATTGGTTTATCTCTGTTCAAAGAAGTTTCAGCCGTTCTTATTATTTTTGGATTCGTTGAAATCGTATTTTTCTTATTCATTCGTTCACTTTATATGCAAAAATTATCACATTACACGAGTGGACAAAATATTTAAAACAAACTTGATGAAAAGAGTATTTCTTATGCTCTTCTCATCTTCACCCTATCAGGAGGTTCAGGTGAATGACATTTTGGCAGTTTGCATTTAAAAACGTGACGCGGAACGCCAGAGCTTATTTCGCCTATTTTGTAAGCAGTGCGTTCTCCATCGCAATCTTTTTCTCATTTGCAGTTTATTTATTTCATCCTAAATTGCATATGACAGACGTGAATTTTTCTCTGAACATATTAATGACAATTTCAGAAGTTGTCATTGTGTTCTTTTCATTTTTCTTTTTACTGTATTCAATCGGGACGTTTTTAAAAGTACGAAAAAAACAGTTCGGGATTTTAACAGTACTTGGCATATCTCAAAAACAATTAAAGCGACTCATATTTATAGAAAATATGTTAATTGGTGCTCTTTCTATATTTTTTGGCATTCAACTTGGACTTGTCTTTTCACAGTTCTTTTTGTTAGTTACCGCCAAAATTACACACGTACCTGGTTTATATTTATATCCGCCTACAAGTGCTATCGTTTTAACTATCATCATCTTTCTCGGGCTCTTCATTCTCGTATCATCTTTTACACCGATGCTCATTCGCACGAGAAAAGCCGTACGTCTTTTAAAAGAAGGAAAACAACAAAAAGAAAGAAAAGCATCCGTGCTCATCTCTCTATTTGGTGCGATCTGTTTAATATGTGGATATGCGTTAGCCGCAAATCCGCTGTATTTTATGTCGCTAGGTGACATAATTGGAATTTTATATGCCGTCTCTAGTATATTTGTCATCCCATCGCTTATTGCAGCTGGAACATACTTTTTCTTTTCACAAATTAGTTTTTTACTTATTCGTATTTTAAAAACACGAAGAAAGTTTTATATGAAACGAATTAATATGCTTTGGATTTCCGATCTAGCATCACGTATTCGGACAAACATTAACATGCTCTTTATTGTAGCGATGCTATCGACGCTCGCTTTTACAATGATTACATTCTTATATGGATTCGGGAAATTTACAAAGTTTGATGCGATTAGACAAAACCCTTTCCCGTTTACTTATTTATCACATACTGAAAATACGTTAGCTGATGAACATTTAAACTGGTTAGAGCAGAAATTTAATGAAGAGCACTTTACTTATACAAAATTTAAAACGGATATATATGAAGTATCTTCGGCTGAAGATAACACGCAGCTCTATTATGCCATTAAACAAAGTGACTATAATGTACTTGCTAAGGCTTTAAATTGGGAAAAATTCACGGTAAATAAGAATGAATCTTATATTCTTATGAAAGACTTAGATGATCAGGTTATTGGAACACTTCACAATAAAGAACAGAAAAATACTCTTACACTTACTCAAAACAATTTACAACTACAAGTGAAAGAATATAAAAGTTATAGCCCATTCCCAAACAGCTTAATATACCAATTACTCATACTATCTGATGAAAATGTAGAAGCCTTATCCACAGTTTCCAAACAAATGAGTGTATATAACTTCAAAGTTACAGATTGGGAAAAAGCACATAATATCGGTTCATCGTTTATAACAAAAATCCATAACGATAATGCAGCAATTCAAGCAGAGCATCCACCTTTCCATGCAAGTGAAGCGAGCGATTCTCTATATAAGACAAAACTAAATGTCGCTTCGTTCTTCTTAATTGGTACTTTCCTAGGAGTTATTTTCTTTATCGGTGCTGGCAGTGTTCTTTACTTCCGGATGTATACAGATTTAACAAATGAGCAAGAAAAATATATAACGATTACGAAAATCGGCTTAACTGAGACTGAAATGAAACGTTCAGCGACAATTCAGCTTGCGATTCTTTTCTTCGTACCTTACATTATGGCATCAATCCATACGATGTTTGCGACAAAGATGCTACAAGAAATATTACATCTCTCGTTCTTCGCTGAAATTACAGTCGTACTGTTGATTTTTGGAACAGTTGAAATTTTATTTTTCCTTTTAATTCGTTCCTTTTATATGCAAAAATTATCACAACACATTAAGTTTTAAAAAGTAGAAAGGTGATTACTATGGAAGAAGTATTACACATAAAAAACGTCTCAAAAGTATATGAGGGGAAAGTCCCTCATACTGCTTTAAAAAATATAAATTTACACGTGGATAAAGGGGAATTCGTTGCCATTATGGGACCATCTGGTAGCGGAAAATCTACATTTTTAAACGTTATCTCTACAATCGATTCTCCGACTTCTGGTGATGTCGTGATTAACGGAAAAAAACCGCACACATTTCGTAGAGAGAAGTTAGCTATTTTCCGAAGACAAGAGTTAGGATTTGTTTTCCAAAACTTTAACTTACTAGATACACTGACAATCGGTGAAAATATCGTACTACCTTTAACATTGGATAATGTTCCATTAAAAGAAATGGATGAAAAGCTTGATAACATTTCAAAAAAGCTTGGAATTGATCATATTTTGGACAAGCGTATTTTTGAAGTTTCTGGGGGACAAGCACAGCGTACCGCAGTAGCACGTGCTGTTATTCATCATCCTTCACTTCTACTAGCCGACGAACCGACAGGAAACTTAGATTCAAAAGCGGCAATTGACGTAATGGAGTTATTTACGAAATTAAATAAAGAAGAAGATGCAACGATTTTAATGGTTACGCACGATCCGTTTGCAGCAAGTTATTGTAACCGTGTTATTTTCATTAAAGATGGCGAGCTTTACAATGAACTGCACCGCGGATTATATCGCGAGAAATTTTATCAAGAAATATTAGATGTTCTAGCGTTATTAGGAGGAAGACGTGGATGACATTTTGGCAATTCGCATTTAAAAATGTCTCGCGTAATTCGAAAGCATATTTCGCCTACTTTGTAAGTAGTGCTTTTTCTATCATGGTTTTCTTTTCATTTACTGTATACGCGTATCATCCGCGCTTACAGAGTGTACAAAGCTTTCAAGAACGTGATCCTCTAATGAACTTAGCTAGTACAGCACAGCTTGTGATCGTTATGTTCTCGTTCTTCTTTCTCTTATATTCAATTGGAACATTTTTAAATGTTCGGAAGCAGCAATTCGGGATACTCACTATTCTTGGTATCTCACAGAGACAATTAAAAAGATTGTTATTTACTGAAAATATGATAATCGGGATATTGTCTATCTTTATCGGCATTCAAGGTGGACTTGTATTTTCTAACTTTTTCTTATTAGTCACTTCGAAATTAACAAGTGCGAAAGGTCTCTATTTATATTGGCCAACAGAAGCGATTATCGTTACAACCGTAACGTTTATCATTTTATTTTTAATCGTTTCTACGTTTACACCAATGTTTATTCGTACTCGAAAAACAGCCCACCTCATTAAGGGGAACAAGAAAATGCCAGCTGAAAAAAGACCATCTATACTCATCTCTTTATTCGCTTTAATTTGTTTAGGGCTATGCTATTATATCGCTGGTTATCCGCGAGGCTACGTAACGGAAAAAAATGTGCAAAATGGATCTGTCTTTTTTATTATGTTATCTATTTTACCGCTCGTAATAGTCGGGACATATTTATTCTTTTCACAAACATTCCTTCTTTTCATCTATATTTTAAAGAAGCGCAGAAAGTTTTATTTGAAACAAATAAATATGTTATGGATTTCAGATTTAGTTTCTCGTACACGCAGTAATATTAATGTACTCTTTATTGTTTCTATGCTATCTGCACTTGCATTTACGATTATTATCGGGTTATTTGCTGCTAATAACAATACGAAGGCATCAGTACTAGAGCGATATCCCGTTCCCTTCACGTATACATCAGAAGGTGACAATTCCCTTGAACAAAAGCATATTTCTACAATTGAAACGGAGCTTACAACTAATAATTTTCTTTACAAAAAATATAAGTTTACAGTATTAAAAGATACAGCTTCCAAAGAAGATATTATGCTTATGAAGATGAGTGATTATAACGCAATTGCTAAACAATTGAAAAGACCGGAAATAACAATCGATTCTACAGAAGTTTATATTATTTCTCGGCACTCACCAGAACTTCTCGATCTCGTATCTAATCCATTTGCAAAGCAAAATACGATTACACTCGGGTCTAATAAAAAAGAATTTCATATTAAAGGGTTTATTAATAAGGGAATCGAACCATCCTTTGCATTCCCACATTTAGCTGTCGTACAAGATTATGTATTTGATAATATGATTCCTCATATTGAAACAACTGTAATCTATAACTACTTCGTAGAAAACTGGGAAAATGCAATAGTTCCAACCAAAAATATATTACGTGTTATTAGTGGCGATGCGCGTGAGTTCTACGAAAAGCATACAGAAGAGAACGCTCAAGTTCCTTTCTTCATACACACGGCTACGGATGAACTCATTTACGGTAAAGGAAATGCAGTTGCTCAATTCTTTATTTGGGCATTTCTCGGCTTTATTTTCTTTATCGGTGCGGCTAGTGTTTTATACTTCCGTATGTATAATGACTTAACAACTGAAAGACAAAAGTATATTACGATTACAAAGCTTGGCTTAACTGAATCAGAAATGTTTCGCTCTGCAACGATTCAATTAGGAATTTTATTTTTCGTTCCTTACATCGTTGCTGGTGTTCACACGTTATTTGCGGTTAAGTTTTTACAAAGCATGTTTTCTTTCTCATTACTAAAAGAGACATGTATCGTACTCACCTTTTTCGGGATTATCGAGATTATTTTCTTCTTCTTAATCCGTTCTCTGTACATTAATAAATTATCACAGCATATAAAAATATGAATAAAATGGCCTTGTGCATATTGCACAAGGCCATTTTCAATAGTTTTTAATAATTAGCAGCAATATCCGCCGTAGCCGCCTGCATAACCGCCGTAACCACCATAGCCACAACCGCCGCCTCCGCCGAAGCAGCTAGCACCGATGATAATTAATAAAATAAACAATACGATTAGAAGCGCAAAACCGCCTCCGCAACCATGTCTGCGGTTACAATCATCATGTCTGTGTTCACACTTTTCGCTCATTACTCTATTCCTCCTTTAGTATCATTCATAACAAGTTCACCTTGCTCTAAATGAGGGGATTCCATTTATAGTATGTTTTCAGGGCGAATAGGAAGCTTGGCTTTCTTAAAAACGGGCTTGTTTTCGGAAATGGGCTTCATCAAAAAAAGATACCAATTAAGGTATCTTCTAAATAAACATATTTAATAAAAGAGCAAAACCAAATGCAATAAATGATAACAATGTCTCGAGTACCGTCCACGTTTTAAATGTTTCCTTCACCGTCAAACCTAAATACTCTTTTACAAGCCAGAATCCTGCATCATTTACGTGAGAAAACATTAATGATCCCGCACCGGTTGCAATAACAAGCAACTCTAAATTCACACCAGACATGTGCTGAATAACTGGTGAAACAATCCCTGCTGCTGTCGTTAATGCTACTGTAGCTGAACCTGTTGCAATTCGAATTAAACCAGCTACCATGAAAGCTAATACAATTGGTGATAACGAAATATGTTCTGCCATTTGCGCAATCGCTGTTCCAACGCCGCTTTCAATTAATATTTGTTTAAATCCACCGCCTGCACCAATTATTAAAATAATAGAACCGACAGGCAATAAACTTTCATCTGTTAATTTTTTAATCATCTTTTTATTAATACCTTGTTTGATACCAAGTAAATAAAATGCTGCGAAACATGAAATAAGTAAGGCGATTACTGGACTCCCTATAAACACAAAAAATTCAGTCAATTTTTTCGGTAATGAAATATATGGTGCAACTACTGATAAAATCATCAATACAACTGGTAATAAAATAATAAAGAATGAAATTTTACGACTTGGCAAATCAGTTGATACTGTCGTAACTCGAACAAGCTCCGGTTCATTTTCAGGTATAACCCTCTTATGTACCCACTTTGCAAATATTGGGCCTGCGATAATGGCTGTTGGTAACGCGATAATTAATGAATATAAAAGTACCTTTCCTAAGTTCGCGTTATAAATACCGATTGCTGTCATCGCCCCTGGATGTGGTGGTACGAGCCCGTGAACAATAGATAATCCTGCAATGACAGGTAACGCAATTAATAATATATTTTGCTTCGTCGTTTTTCGAATTGAAATAACGAGTGGTAATAAAATGACAATCCCCACTTCAAAAAATACGGGAATCCCTATAACAAACCCTGCAAATAACATAGCCCAAGGTAATTTTTTTACGCCGAAAAATCGAATAAAGAAATCTGCAACTTGCATGCCTGCCCCTGAATCGGACATCATTTTTCCTAAAATTGTTCCAAGTGCTAAAATACCAACTAAATGCCCTAGTACACTACCAACACCAGTTTCATAGGCAGTCACTATTTTCGTTACATTCAGTCCAGACATAATGGCTAAAAATAAACTCGCAACTGTTAAACTAATAAATGCATGCCATTTCCACCATGATACCCCTAAAATAACAATTGTGATCGCAAGTAACGTGACGATTAATAAGTATATATCCATCTCTCATTCCCCTTATTTTTATCCCGATTGGTGTGAGCTAATAATTAGTGGATGATGCTCTCCTCCACTAATTAAAGTTTTACTTTATAAAAAAAGAGGGAACATCCCCTCTTTTTATACGTCATAATTCACTACATAATGCTGCATTTCTGTATTGTAGTAGCCTTCGCTATATTCAATTACTTCGCCAACTTCATCATAAGAATAGCGCATACGTTTTAATAACGCTGTCCCCTCTTTTTCACCTAGCGCTTCTGCAACGAAACTAGGCGCGAGTCCAACAGCGAATTCATCTCTGAAGTTTTCTAAGTGAATGCCTCGGTCTTCAACTAAATCATAAAGCGATTGCAAGTCAAAGTCCGATAAATCTGTACTTGCCATTCCTGCTGAGAAATAGTGCGTATAATGAATGTAAGGTGCATCATTTAACGTATATAAACGTTCAATACGAAAACTCTCCTTGCCGAATAATCGAAATGGCACCGTTCCTTCTTCATTATGAACGATTTCTGCTTTTAGCAATTTCTTCTGTACTTTATATCCTTCTTCCACTAACACTTCAGTAAATTTCTTACCCTTTGACAGTTTTGTCGCAGAAGTATTGCGGATGACTTTCGTTCCTTTACCGCTTTTCTTTTCCAAATATCCTTCTTGAGCGAGTTCTTTAATCGCATTTCGCACTGTAATTTTACTCACTTTGAACTCTTCTTCTAACTGCGGTTCGGAAGGAATATTCGTATGAATCGCATATACACCATGCAATATTCGATCACGAATAATATTTTTTATTTGTAAATATAATGGTCCTTTTTTCCTCGTTACGTTCACTGTTACACCCACTACCTTTCTACATCACCTACTGATGCCGTCATCGCCCGAAGTATATCTTTCTCTGATGACATTGGCGTATCACCGACGATTGTATGTGCTAGCATTCCAGCTGCTGACGCAAATGAAACAGCTTTCTCTGGTGCAAACTCTTTTATCTCGCCATGAATAATTCCGCTCGTATAAGCATCTCCAGCACCTATTCTATCATATACAGAAAACGTAAGTGTTTTTGCAAAAGTTAACGAACCATCTTTACATATAAACCCGCGAAGCGAATGTGTATTATCACTGTTAATAGAGCGATGAGTACCAGCGATTGTAGCGATATGATACGTTTCAGCTACCTTTGGAATAAGATCCAGCAGCTGCGCTTCTCGCTCCGTCTCTTCTGTTTTCATTCCAAGAACGAACATCGCATCTTTTTCGTTCATCATAACGATATCAGCAAGCCCCAGCATTTCTTCATAATGCGGTTTTGCCTGTTCATATCCGTCTTCTCCCCAAAGAGATGGACGATAGTTGCAATCAAAAACGACAGTGCCTCCGTTGTCTTTCACTGCTTTCGCTAAAGATTTCATATGATGGCGTACAGTATCATTCATCGCAAGTGTAATCCCGCAAAAATGAACGATATCAATTTCCTTTGCGATTTCTTCAAATTGATACATTTCTTCACATGCCGTATTGAAGCTACTTTCTAATCGATTTGAATATGTAACGCGGCTTGCACGTGCACCAAATCCATTTTCTAAAAAGTACATGCCGACATATTTGCCATCTCTTGAAACAAGTGAGGTTTGCACACCTAATTTTTGAATGTAAGATAATGCAGCATCTCCAACCGAATTTTCTGGTAAAGTTGAAATAAGAAAGCCTTCATGCCCGAGATGAGAAAGTGCCGCTGCCACGTTCACACCTGTACCAGAAAAGGAGTAATTTAATGTGTTAGCTTGCGACAATAACTCATATCCTGGTACTTGCAGGCGCATCATTACTTCACCAAATGCTGCAATTTTCTTACGCATATTGATCAACTAACTTCTTCACGACTGCTAATAATTCACGCACATCTTCTACTTTCGTGTTACCAGTTTCTTTATCAATAATAGAAGAGTACACGTGCGGGATAACTTGCTCTACGTTTGCTTCAAGCGCAATACGTACAATTGTTTCGAAGTTTTCTTTATCAATTCCGCCTGTTGGCTCTAATGCAAATCCTTCTTCTGCACAAGCCTTCGCAACTGCGCGATATTCTTCCTCATGAGCTAAACCTTTCATTGGGAAGTATTTCAATGAGTTTCCGCCCATATCACGTACAAGTGCAATTGCTGTTTTAATTGGAACGATTGCTTTTTCTTCTCCAGCTGCGCTAATTGGACCAGTAGAAATATTTACGTAACCCACTTTTCCTGTTGGGGATACTAAACTATTAATCCAGCTATCTTTTTCGCCAAGATTTGCACGTGTAGCTCCAACTGAAGGGAACACTTGGTTAATATGGCTGCCAGGATAATGCTTCGCAATCTCAGCTACAACTGCCGCTTGGCGATTATCTCCTGCTCCTAGTCCGATTGATACAGCGTCATCAATTTCTTTTCCGTATGCTTTCATCGCTGTAACGGCTTCTTCTACTGTTGGGTAGTCTTTTGATAATACCCCCACTACTACATACCCTTCTGCTGCTTCAAAAATATCTTTCGCATTTCGGGTATTGTTCGCTAATACATTTAATGCTACGCGGCCTTTATAAAAACGTTTTTGAATATTTGTCATTTTAGTTTCCCCCTACAATTTCTCTCAATTTTTCTTCAATTACATGTATGTCATCACCTTGAAGTGGACGTGGATCAATATCAAAGAATCCTTGTCTTACTCCGTAATCACGTGTATAGATTGCGATTTCCCCTTCGCGTAATGCTGTCACAACGTCTTTTGCCGATTTATTTAACTCTTTTTCGCTAATATGAATACGTGCTCTAAAGATTGCTCTTCCAGCTTCATCTTGAACGATCGTTACATTTACACCTTTTAATTCTTTTAGCGGCATAAGTACTTGTAGCAATTCTTTTTCTTGCTCACTTTTATCTTCTTTTACGCCGTACTCATCAAGCGCTTGAAGTAAGCCGAAAGTTGTTTCTTTCCCGACTTTCATACTTCTTCCGATGCAATGTAATTGCACTTTCAGCCATTCGATATATTTTCGTTTACCGCCAACAATACCAGAAGTAGGTCCTTCAATTGCCTTTGAACCACTATAAATGGCAAGGTCTGAATACTTCACATATTTTTGAATGTCTTCTTCAGCTGCCGCATCAACGATAAGTGGTACGTTATTTCGCTGCGCTACTTCCCATGCTTCTTCAACAGAAATCATATTTTTTTGCACTGCATGATGTGATTTCACATACAGAATCGCTGCTGTATTTTCACCAATTGCATCTTCAATATGCTCTGCTTTCCCTTCATTTGCGTAACCCACTTCAACAAGCTTACCGCCGCCTAAATAAATCATCGTTTCAACTGGAGCACCGTATTGAACGTTATGACCTTTTAACATAATTACTTCGTTTTTCGCGATTACTTCTTGATGAAGTCTTTCACTTTTACGGCGATTTCCTTCCGTCACGATACCAGCGATAGAAAGCGCAATTCCGCTCGATGCTGAGTTCACAACGACCGCTGCCTCTGAATCTAGAATTCTCGCAATATGGTCTCCCGCTTTATCTACTAAATCAGCAATTTCCACATAATTTTGTCCACCATGTTTCATCGCATCCATAACTGTATCTGTAGGAGCGGATACACCTAAAATACTCATTCTACCGCTCGCATTAATTACTCTTTTTAATCCGTACTTAGCATTCAATGAATGACCCATTGATTACAACCCCTTTCGTATCAATCCTTCTTTCAGCAATGCGCTGATCCCCTTCTGAATCAATTAACGTAACCTTCTCATCTTTCACTGTAAATAAAGTTAAGTTTGCAATATCTCCTTCTTGAATACGGCCAAGCTCTGGTTTTTTCAGCCACTCTGCTGCATTTTTCGTAACCGCGTCAATTACTTCTTCTAGCGGATAACCTAAGTAAAGGAATTTCGAAAGAACGTGAGCCATACTATACACGGGACCGTGTATACGATTCTTCCGGTAAATATCTGTACTAATTGTATTAAAAGCAATACCGTGATGCTTCGCCGCCTCTGCTACTTTAAAAGAAAAACTAGCATTACCGTGACCAACATCTAAATGAACACCACGATTCACTGCATCTAGTAATACAGGTAGCGGTTTGCCTTCTTCATCGAATAAATTATTTTCTTTCCCGTTTAAGTAATGTGTAATGACATCATCTTTTTCTAAAAGAGGTACAACTTCCTCAATGTGAGGAGGCGCTGAACCGATATGTACCATAATTGGTAATGATGTTTCACGGGATAAAGAGCGTGCAACATGAAGCGGTTCAATTCCGCTATCACAAACGACACTTTTACTCATTCTCGCCTTTAACCCAACGATTACATCTTTATACGTTTCTACTGCTTCTATCACTTTCTCTTTATCGATCCATTCCATATTGGATAGTTCATCAATTCGTTTCAAACCGATGCGAGAAATATTTAAAAAGGCAAATAAATTCGTTTTTGCCTGCTCTCTACTTTTTACTAAATCTGCAATACGATCAGCTCCGCAGCTACCCGCATCAACAATTGTCGTTACCCCTTGCTTAACGCCAATTTCATCCACCTCATCGCCATACGGATCAAACTCCGGAAAAGCATGAACGTGCAAATCAATCCAGCCACTCGATACGTAAGTACCTGAGTAATCAAGAACCTTTCCACCTTCGCCAGCACCAGCTTTCGTCACCTGTGCGATTTTATTATTTTCAATTACAATGTCAATCTCTTCCCCGTTCACACGTTTTACATTACGTAGTACGAATCGTTCTGTCATTGTACTTCCACCCTTTTCTATAAGAAGCCATAAGAATACGCTTACATTAAAGTTTCATTTTATATGTCTTTCACACGTTTAGCGTAACACAAAAAAAGGGAGAAGTAAATATAACGTTATAATGTTTGAAAGTGAATAAAAAGATGCTCCTCCAAAATGGTAATAGTATAGGAAATTATATCAACGATTTTTTGAATATATCTATCATAACTTACAATATATCAACGATTTTTCAATTATATCTATCATAACTTATAATATATCAACGATTCGACAAGGAATATCGATTTACCGACAAGAAACGTCAATTCCTTTCTTATATAAGAAAAGGCTGTCCCAAATGGCACAGCCTTCTTCTCTATTCCTGAACCGTCACAATAACCCCATCCATATTATTCCCGGAAATTTCATACTGCTTGTTTGCTGGAACGTTCACTTTCGTATTCTCAGAAACTTTATAATAAGAAACAGTATATTTCTTACCTTCTACTTCAGTTGAAACCTCTTTTTCCTCTTTTAAAAACTCTAAATATTCCTCTAGTGTGAAATTCTTTTTTTGCATAATTGCGCTATGAGGTAGGCCAACATAACGGATATGCCATGGCTCATATTGAATTCCAGTAATGTTACTTTTATTTTTCGGATAACGTAATACAAAGCCATGCTTCCATACGTTCTCTTCGATCCATTTTCCTTCAGGCGCTTTCTCCATCTTCTTTTGCGTTGATCCAACGTCTAGTGATAATCCTAAATTATGTTCACTATATCCTGCTGGAAGCGCGTAATCAGATCCCATTTCTTTATATAATTTACTTTGTTCTTTAAAATCTCGATACCCACTACTCATTAAGAAATGCTGTACGCCATCTTTTCCAGCCGCATCGACAACGTTCAAAAACTTTTTTACAACATACTTTGATAAACGAAGATTTCTATCAAATATTACGTAGCCTCTTACTAATTCACTATTATGATTTACATTTATAATATCAGACCTAATACTATCTTTTTTTACTGGATAATCCCTATTAACTAATAATAAATCACCCTTATAAATTTGTTCCTTCGTAATCTCTTTCCTCTCGGTATTTGCCGCCTTTACTAGCTCATCTTTTCCGACAATTTTAACATCGATTTCCTTTTGAAATAACGGTGATATATAAAAGCCTACACCTACTGTGCATGCTATAAAAAAAGAAATAAATACCCACTTTTTCATTTCTAGTTCCTCCTTAACGTAACTTACGTATAGAATAGAAAAAACTATTAAAATAAAAAGTGGGATAAAGTTTAAATTTTTATTAAATTGTTAAGTTCTCGTCTTTTGGCAATCGCACTTCAAACATTGTTCTAACTACATTACTTTCAGCAGAAATTGTACCGTTATGCTGCTCAACAATATTTTTCGCAATAAACAGTCCAAGGCCTGTCCCGCCACGGTTCTCAGTTCTCGATTTATCACCTGTATAAAACATATCAAAAAGATACGGTAAATCTTCTTCTGGAATGCTGTCTCCATAATTCATAACTTGTACGACAACTTCTCCATTATCGATATACCCATTCAGATCAACAAATTGCCCATCATATCCGTATCGAACGGCATTTGTTAACAAGTTTTCAAATACTCTAGCTAACAATTTTCCATCACCGTTAATTGGCAAATGAGGATCAATATTCAACCTAGCTTGTAAATGATGTTTCTCTAATAAAGGATACAATTCCTCATCTAACTGTATAAGTAGTTCACTTATATCAATCGGCTTTTTATCCAGCTTTAGCATGCCATAATTCATACGTGTAATTTCAAATAACTCATCAATTAAACTTTCGAGCCTTTGCGATTTCGTATATGCAATCGTGGAAAAATGTTTAATTTGTTCTTTTGTTAAATTCTCATCTTTAAGAATTAAATCTAAATACCCTAACACGGATGTTAATGGTGTCCTTAAATCATGAGCTAAGTTTACAACGAGCTGATCTTTACTACTTTCAGCAAAGTCTCCTCTTTCCACCGCTTCTTTTAACTTTTCACTCGCAACATTTATTTCACGTGCGATATCTCCAAACTCATCGTTTGATGAAACTTGAACTTTATTCGTAAAGTTACCGTTCGCAAGATGATGAATCCCGTTAGAAATCTCACTAAAATACTTTAAATACGGTTTTGTCAAAAAGAAGAAAAAGATAATAGATAACGGAATAAAGAAAATTAAAAAGAAGTTAATGTCTCCAACTTCCCTTACCACTGACCTAAATTGCGCTAAAGGCTCTTCGTAGCGAACCATCGTTTTATAATACAGCTGCAATCCTTTATAAATTATATAAGTTACAGTTGCTGCAAGCACCATACTTAACGCAAATAAGGCAATCATTTTAAATCGAAAACTTTTCATCATATTAGCCATTGAAAGTATAACCTACTCCCCACACTGTTTTTATTAATTTATCCTTTCTTTTATCTTCCCCAAGCTTTTTCCGCAACGTACGAATATGTACCATAACTGTATTTCCGCCTTCATAATAATCATCTGCCCATACTTGCTGAAAAATATTTTCCACATTATACACTTTCTTCGGATGGCTCGCTAATAAATATAAAATATCAAACTCTTTCGGTGTTAACTCAATTTGCTCTCCATAGACGTTCACTGTTCTTCGCTCAGGATCAATAATAACTCCGCCTATCTCTAAAGCAGATTTATTCTCCGCTACTTTCGGCTGATTTAATGTAAGAAACCTACGTAATTGTGCATTTACACGCGCAACTAATTCAATCGGTGTAAAAGGTTTCGTCATATAATCATCTGCACCTAATACTAAACCTGTCACCTTATCAAAATCAGATGTTTTCGCACTTAAGAAAATGATTGGCATATGATGCTTCGCGCGAATTTGGCGCGTCACCTCATACCCATCCATTTTCGGCATCATAATATCTAAAACCACTAAGTCGATTGGCTGCGTTTCAATAATATGAACAGCCTCTTCCCCGTCTGCTGCCTTCACGACGTGGTACCCTTCTTTTTCTAAATGTATCTCAATTAAATCAGCAATTTCTGCCTCATCATCCACTATTAAAATTGAAATGCGCTTCATTTTACTCCCCCTTTTATACGCTCGATTGTAAACTAGTCTATCCAATTTGTACAATACGAAAAGGTTACCCATTAGAGTAACCTTTGTAAATAAAATTATATCAGCGATTTTCCAAATATATCGACCATAACTTGAATTATATCGGCGATTTCTCAATTATATCGACCGTAACTCGCATTATATCAGCGATTATTGAAATATATCGACTTACCGACAATTAACAACGAAATTCGCCCGCTACTTTAAAGACTCAAGTTACCGCTCCAAAACAATTCGCTGTTTCGTGATCTCCGCCAACCTTCCGCGGTCTACTTCATACTCAGCTTCAACACTTTGCGGCACCATAACTTTTCCGCCCTTAAGCGTCACTTCCGGCGAAATAATATCCTGCTCCCAATGTCTGCTAGAAGCAGATATATCGCCTGGAATCGTAAAGTTCGGCAATGAGGCAAGCGCAACATTTTGTGCTCTTGAAATCCCCATCTCCACCATACCGCCGCACCAAACGGGT
This sequence comes from Bacillus sp. B2-WWTP-C-10-Post-4, assembly GCF_009183805.1. Taxonomy (NCBI): domain Bacteria; kingdom Bacillati; phylum Bacillota; class Bacilli; order Caryophanales; family Bacillaceae; genus Bacillus; species Bacillus sp. B2-WWTP-C-10-Post-4. Next base: position 281,371 of record NZ_WEII01000001.1, read on the forward strand.
ATGTTGTGCTCCATGCAATAATTATGGATTTGAACCGATTCTGTTAATCCGCCCACTCGCCCTGGTTTAATGTTCACAATTTGGCAGCTACCAAGGGTAATCGCAACGCGTGCATCTTCTAAACTATGAATACTTTCATCTAAACAAATCGGCGTTTCAATTTTCTTTTGCAACTCCGCGTGATCAAGAAAATCATAATCGGCTAACGGTTGTTCAATCATCATTAATTGGAATTCATCTAGTCGTTTCAGCCTCTCCGTATCCCCTAATGTATATGCTGAATTTGCATCTGCCATTAGCGGGATATGCGGAAACTCTTTTCGAATCTCTTTCAATAATTCGTAATCATGCTCTGGCTTTATTTTCACTTTAAAACGCTCGTATCCTTCTTCTGCGTACTTCTCGATTTGTTTTAACATAACCGGAATCGTATTGATCCCAATTACAACGCCGACTTCAATTTCAGACTTCGTTCCGCCAAGCACTGTCGCTAACGATTTCTTTTGACACTTCGCATATAAATCCCAAACAGCCCCTTCAATTCCAGCCTTTGCCATTCGGTTTCTTTTTATATGTTGAAATAGACCCGGTACCTCATTCGGATGAGAAATTTCAGCCTTTAATAAATCAGGTATTAAAAAGTCTTGCAGTACATGCAGCGCCGTCTTCACCGTTTCTTCCGTATACCACGGTTCAGAGAACGCAACGACTTCGCCAAATCCAATGTACCCGTCTTCATCTTCTAATTCAATAACGATACTCTCACGCTTTTCGTAAGTCCCGTAGCTTGCAGCAAACGGGATTACGAGTGGCATTTCCGTTATATACAGTGTCGCTTTTTTTATTTCCACCTACATCTCCTCCACTAATTGTCTTAACTCTCGTCTTAACAATTTTTTCGAAGCGTTACGTGGTAATTCCTCTAAGAAACATGCTTTCTTCGGCACTTTATATTTCGCTAATTTCTCCTCGCAAAAGTGAAGAATTTCTTCTTCTGTTACCGCCCCGCTTTTCACAACAAAAGCAGCGGGTACTTGTCCCCATTTATCATCAGTCATACCTACAACACCAGCTTCCGCTATCGCTGGATGGGACAGCAACACTTCTTCAATTTGAGCCGGATATATATTCTCTCCGCCAGAAATAATTAAATCACTGCGGCGATCTAATACGTATAAAAATCCTTCTTCATCTAAATAACCGAGGTCGCCAGTATGAAGCCATCCGTTTTGAATAGTCTCACGCGTCGCATCTTCACGGTTAAAATAACCGCCTGTTACGTTCGGTCCTTTTACTACGATTTCACCTTCCGCATGTGGCGGCACTACTACGCCGTCTTTTTCAATACGAAGTTGGCACTGAAATAGTGGCTTTCCAGCTGATCCTACTTTCGTTAACATGTAATCTGCGGACAACGTACAAATTTGCGAAGACGTTTCTGTCATACCGTACGTTTGATACACAGGAATTCCTTTATCTACACATGTTTCGAGTAACGGTTTTGGCGCTGGTCCTCCGCCAAGTAACATACATCGTAAAGAAGAAGGATATGTTTCTTCTCCAAGTCTCTCTAATAAATCAGTTAACATTTTTGATACGACTGAAATAATCGTTACGCCTCTCGTTTGAAGTGCTGTATGAATAAAATCAGCATCATATTTCGGAACGAGTAAAATGCGCATGCCGTACATAATATTTTTCATTAGAAGAGATAACCCGCCAACATGGAACATCGGCATACACGCTAACCAGCAATCATCATCACGAAGTCCTAAATTAAGCGAAGAGCCAACCGCGCTGGCCCAGTGATTTCCATATGTTAAAATAACACCTTTCGGTTTCCCTGTCGTCCCTGACGTATAAATAATCGTCATCGCTTCTTCTAAAGAGAATTCTTCTTGTATAGAGGCTTCCTCTTTTGGTCCATTCATCACTTCGGCGAATGAATAGACAGGAACATCTTTAGCATCAAATTCTTGATCGGTCACTAAACAAATAACTTCAGCATCATCCATTTGCCAAAGTAGCTCTTCTCTTGAAAGACGCGTATTTAAAAGCACAGCTACTGCCCCTACGTACGATAGGGCGTGAATAACTGTAATCATCTCCATACCATTTTTCATCAGAACAGCCACCTTTTGTCCTCGCTTCACTCCTACATGCGTGAGGTGTTCACAAACAGATACTACCTTTTCATGCAGCTGCATAAAAGTAACTTTCTCTTCCTCTATTTCAATTGCAGTACGATCTGGTGTTAAAAATGCACGTTGCTTTAACCAATTTGGCATCGTCTCCATCATACATTCTCCTTTCATGAAAGAAAGAGACTTGATGTGACATCAAGTCTCTTAGTTGTTTTGTTTCCGGTTTGTCACATCCAGCTACAGCGGCTAGAACAGTCGGTCGTTTCACGCCTTCCTACGAGGCAAAAAGCGCCTCTACGTCAGGAGTTCCAACGCCCTCTTGTTCTAAGCGAGCCGCTTCCGCTTTTAATTTCATCCAGCTACAGCGGCTAGAATGTTCGGTGGCTTCACTTCTTCCTACGAGGCAAAAAACGCCTCTATGTCAGAAGCTCCATCCCCCTCACATTCTAAGCGAGCCGCTTCCGCTTTTGATTTTATCCAGCTGCGCCTCCTAGCCCCTTCCGTCTAAGAACCTTCCGCACAAGAAAGAACCTTAGCCAACGGGGCTAAACAGTCGGCTCCGCTTTCATCACGGGAAACGAGGGAATTGACCGAAGTCCGGACTGCGTTTTTCTTTGAATGCGTCGCGACCTTCTTTTGCTTCGTCAGTTGTGTAGTACAATAACGTTGCATCTCCAGCTAGTTGTTGAATACCAGCTAGACCGTCTGTGTCTGCGTTGAATGCAGCTTTTAGGAAACGAAGTGCCATTGGGCTGTTTGCTAAGATCTCTTGTGCCCATTGTACTGTTTCTGCTTCCAGTTGTTCTAATGGTACTACTGTATTTACTAAGCCCATATCAAGCGCTTCCCCAGCACTGTATTGGCGGCATAGGTACCAAATTTCGCGAGCTTTCTTGTGGCCTACCATACGAGCTAAGTAACCAGCTCCGTATCCACCGTCAAAGCTTCCTACTTTAGGACCTGTTTGTCCGAATACAGCGTTGTCTGCAGCGATTGTTAAGTCACATACGATATGAAGCACGTGTCCTCCACCGATTGCATAACCTGCTACCATTGCGATAACTGGTTTAGGAATTGCGCGAATTAGACGTTGTAAGTCTAATACGTTTAAACGAGGGATTTGGTCGTCACCTACATATCCACCATGACCACGAACTTTTTGGTCGCCGCCAGAACAGAATGCACGTCCACCTTCACCTGTTAAAATGATAACGCCAACATTTGCATCATCACGAGCTTGTGCAAAAGCGTCGATTAACTCCATTACCGTTTTTGGACGGAATGCGTTATGTACTTCAGGACGGTTAATCGAAATTTTTGCGATACCATTGTATGTTGAATAAATAATATCTTCGTAATTGCCTTCTTTTACCCATTCAATAGCCATTACAACTACCTCCTTGTATATTTCTGATCTCCTCTATAAGTGTAACTTCATTCTTAACTGAAAAAAGCATCACTGCATAGTTTTTAGAAATCCCTTTACTATTGTATCAAACTTTTCCGGTTGTTCCACATGAATTGCATGGCCAGCACCATCAATTTTGACAATTTTCGCATCAGAGACGCATTTTTCGATGTTTTTTAATATGCGAAAGAACTTTTCATCATGCTCTCCGTTCATTAAAAGAACAGGTATTTTTAAGTTTTTTAGCTCATCCCACCATGAAGGCTGAGCCCCAGTTCCCATGCCGCGCAAGCTATTTGCGAGCCCTTTTGGGTTGTTAGCAAGTCGTTCTTTTCGCACCGCTTCTTGTACGTTTTTTGCTAAACGTTTTTGCGTTTCAAACAGCGGAATATTTTCCCACATCGATACAAAACTTTCTATGCCTTCTCGCTCAATTTTATCGGCAAGTCGCTCATCTTTTTCACAGCGTTCTTTTCGCTCATCTTCACTTTTGAGTCCAGCTGTACAATTTTCTAATAAAAGAGAACGTACATATTCTGGATATAGACACGCCATCGTAATCGCCAGTCTACCGCCCATTGAATAGCCAAGTATATGTGCTTTTTCAATATGAAGGTAATCTAATAGTTCTTTCATTTGCAATGCCACATTTCGAATGTCATAATGCGCAACATCTTCAGGACTCTCGGTCTTTCCGTGTCCAACAAGATCCACTACAATAACTTGAAACTGCCCACTCCATGAAGAGATAAAAGAACGCCACGTTTCCATGCTTCCCGTAAAACCATGAAGAAGTAGAAGTGGTTCCCCGCTTCCGACTACTTCATATTCATACGATACACCTTGCAGCGTTACTTTCATTTTGATTCACCTTGCAATGATGTAGTAATTACGTCCTGTGTTTTTGCCCATAACGTACGGTGCAACGTTAAGTTTTCATCACGGTTCGTACAAATTTCTACAACGTGTAAACCTTCTGTCGTTGCTCCCTTTTGTACTTCCTCCCGGAATTGCTCCCAACCATTTACACGGCTAAATGAACCGCCGTACATTTTAACAACATGCTCATAGTCAAGCCCAATCGGCGTTCCAAATAACGATTCGAAGTGTTCCTTTTTCTCATATTGTGGTAAGAATGAGAAAATACCCCCACCATCATTATTTACAACGACAATCGTTATATTTAATTCATGTAATTTTGCAGCTAATAGTCCATTTAAATCGTGATAGAATGATAAGTCACCGATGACTAATACGAGCGGATCGCAAATCATGCTCGCTCCTAAAGCTGTCGAAATGATGCCATCAATCCCATTTACACCGCGGTTTGCCATCACTTGAATATTTTTATCTGATGTGAAGAAGAATGAATCTGTATCACGAATTGGCATACTATTACTCGCAAATAACGTTGCTCCTTCTGGTAATACGCGTACAATATCTGTAATGACTTTTCCTTCAAATGCAGTTTCATATGTTTCCATTTCACGAAGCGTTTCCTTCGTTTTTTCGTTTATATGTTGCCACATTTGGGACCAATCATTTTTTTTCATAACTGGCATTTTTTCTATTAATGTACTGCAAAATGCAATATCACTTGCCTGTACAACTTCTGTCGCAACAAGAGCTGGATCTCTCCATTGTCCAGATTCGTCAACAACGATATGAACAGCTTTCGTTTGTTTTTTAATGAACTGCGTTAATGCTTTCGAAACAGGCATACCACCAAAACGAATTAAAACGTCCGGCTTCCACGTCTCTTTTAACAATTCATTTCGTAAAAATGTATCATAACAGTCGATTACCATCGTTTTATCGTGGTGCCCGCTACGAATATTAGAAAGTGGGTCTGCTAATATTGGGTATCCCGTTTTTTCAGCTAGTTGCGTTGCAAACGTTGCGATTTCTGAATGACTATCATCTCCACAAATAATAAGCCCCTTTTCCATATGTGAAAGGCGCCCTACAAGAGAATCTACATATTCACTCGGCATCACCACGTTCCCTTGCTGAACTACTCCTGTATATTCCCCGCGTCCTTTATCCCATAAACTTTCTAATGAAAAGTCCGGGATAAGCGGTTCACGAACTGGAAAATTAAGATGAACAGGTCCTTGCGGCGCTAAACAAGCACTTGCTATCATGCGCTGCGTTGTCATGCGAGCGTAGTGGTACATCGCTTCACTCGCTTCTGGAAGTGCCATCTCTGTAAATTGCTTCACAAACGTACCGTATAAATTAAATTGATTCATCGCTTGTGGTGCACCGACATCTCTTAATTCATGCGGTCTATCTGCTGTTAAGACGATAAGCGGCACTCGTGAATGGAAAGCTTCACATACAGCTGGATAGTAGTTCGCTGCTGCTGTTCCTGACGTACATAATAATGCAACCGGACGTTTTTTCGCTTTTGCGATACCGAGCGCAAAAAATCCTGCAGATCTTTCATCTACATGTAAATATGTGTTCATTCCTTCGTGTTGTTCCATTAGTAGAGCAATCGGCGTTGACCGTGAGCCTGGACTAATGACAACATCACATACATTTAGACGCGTCAGTTCATCCACGAACGCGCCTAAATAATATGATAATGCTTCTATATGATTGTTCATTTCATTAATTCCTCCAAAGCACCAAGCATCGGTCTAAACTTCAAACTTGTCTCTTCATATTCAAGTTGCGGTACTGAATCAATTACAATCCCGCAACCGGCAAATAAGGATGCTTTCTCGCCATTTAATAATCCGCAGCGAAGTGCAACCGCAAATTCACCATTTCCTTCATCATCTATCCAGCCAATCGGTGCACCATATAATCCTCTGTCTAACAATTCAACATCACGAATCAGTTTCATCGCTTCCAAACGAGGTGTCCCGCCAAGAGCTGGTGTTGGATGTAATTCTTCTACCATCGTTAAAAGACTCGCAGTGCCTTTTGCCTCTACAGGCGTATATAAATGAATTAAGTTTTTCGTTGTTAATAGACCTGGACTCTCCGGAATATTAACGTATTCGCAGTGCTCATTTAATACCGACCTGATCATGTTCACAACATAACCGTGTTCAGCTAAATTCTTTTCATCATGAAGAAGCGCATTACTATTTCGCTTACTTTCTTCTATAGATTGACCATGACCAGTTGAACCAGCAAGACACATCGAAGTAAACTTCTCATCTTCTTTGCGAATTAACCTCTCTGGCGTCGCTCCTAAGAAGCATGCTCCTTTATAATCAAAAGAAAATACGTAACAATCCGGTTGCCCAATGCGAAGTGCTTCTAAAACAAGAGCAGAATCAATATGATGATCCATTTCTACTTTTAGCTCCCTCGCTAATACAACCTTCTGCACGTTACCCTGCTTCATCTCATCTTGCACTTTCTCAATGGCTTTCATCCAGCCTTTCGGATCCACTTCCACTTTAGAAGTAACTGTTAATTTCGATCCTTCTAATGCACATTTACTCTCCCCAAAAATTTTCTCTTCTAAAGAAACAATTTCGTTATAAAGAGTTTCTGCACAATCTGTTGCTGAAACGAATGTATTCATCGTTAACCATGCTTTTTCATTTTTTACAGTTAATAAAAATGCTGGTAGTGAAAATGTCGTATCATCGAATTCTTTCCATAAGTCCGTTTTCTCTTTTTCTTGGTCAAATGAAAATCCACCAAATAAAAGAGGACCTGTTCCAAATTCATATTTTTCTCTTTGTACAAATGCTTTCTCTTTTACTTTATCCCACTCGTCACGAGCCGCTTGAAAGCGTTTGTGAGAAGAATTTGCTATAGTGAAAACAGAGCCAATTCCAGCAAATATTACATGCTGAGCTGGATCTGCAAAATAACATCTATTTTCCAATGCAATCCTTTTTCCTGCTGCATAAAACAGAAGCGGATCCATCCAGTCTATTTGTTTTACAAAACTAACCAATATTTTTTCATCAGTTGCATGCTTAATGGCTGCACTAAGAACTTCTTGCAAGCCTTTTTGTTTCGTTTGAATCACAATTGTCTCCCCCCTATGGGCGAAAAATAGTCATAATTACGCTTGATTTTAAGATACACCTCAAACGAAAGGCCTGTCAACGTTTAGCATTTCTGAGAAATTCACCTTTTCTTCCTAGAAAATAAACGTTGACACTAAATGATGCTTTTTCTACACTTAGTTGTGTACAATATGTGACCAAAGGAGGATTCAACATGGAAATGAACGTCGAAACGAATTCCTCTCCTACGGCGCCAAAACCAAGCAAGCAAACAGGCTGGCGCATTTGGTGGAGTTTACTACGTCCCCATACATTAACAGCAGCTTTCGTTCCTGTTTTCATCGGAACAGCCTATGCAATGCAGGTCGGAGGTATAAATCAAATCCATCTCCCTCTTTTCCTTATAATGCTTCTTGCTTGTCTTCTCATTCAGGCAGCAACAAACATGTTTAATGAATACTTTGATTATAAAAGAGGACTCGATCACGAAGGTTCAGTTGGTATCGGCGGCGCTATCGTTCGCGATGGCATTCAGCCAAAAACAGTGCTTAACTTAGCATTTGGATTTTTCGGCATCGCAATACTATTAGGTGTTTATATTTGTATGAATTCTAGCTGGTGGCTTGCTGCAATCGGTCTTGTTTGTATGGCCGTTGCTTACCTTTACACGGGTGGCCCACTTCCCATTGCCTATACACCATTTGGAGAGTTAACAGCCGGATTATTTATGGGTGTTATCATTATTGGAATTTCATTCTTTATTCAAACTGGAACTGTAACATCAGAAGTCATTTTACTATCTATTCCAAGCTCCATTTTAATTGGTGCCATTTTACTAGCTAATAATATTCGTGACTTAGATGGCGATAAAGAAAACGGTCGTAAAACGTTAGCAATTCTCGTTGGACGCGAGCGAGCGGTTGGTGTACTTGCTTCGATGTTCATCGTTTCCTACATTTGGACAATTGCTTTAATTATCGTGAGCATCGTATCACCATGGATGCTTATCGTATTTTTAAGTGCACCGAAAGCATTTAAAGCGACGAAAGGCTTTATCGGCAAAAGCATTCCAATGGAAATGGTACCTGCGATGATTGCAACAGCAAAAACAAATACAATCTTCGGTCTCTTAATGGGAATCGGGTTATTACTTGGATATTTCCTTTAAAAGGAGCTGCTAACGCGGCTCCTTTTTCGTATCTGAAATTCATCTCATAATTCCTACTCGCAACGCTCATACTATGTAAAGAAACTGAATTGTAGGAAGGTGGACGACTATGTTAACTCCACAACAAGTAGGTCAATTTAAATCCATTTTAGAAAAACAAAAACAAGAACTAGAGCAAACGATACAAACTCATGAAAATACAGATCGTGCTTCTGAACGTGACTCAGTAGGAGAACTATCTAGCTATGACAACCATCCAGCTGATATGGCAACAGAGCTATATGAACGTGAAAAAGACTTCGGACTTATTGAACTTTGGCATAAACAGCTAGAGGATACGAAGCATGCCTTGCAAAAAATAGAAGCAGGTACGTACGGCATTTGCGAAGTGTCTGGTGAAGAAATTCCGTTTGAAAGATTAGAAGCAATGCCGACTGCTACAACATGCATCCAGCACGCGGCAAATAAGTTAAATATGAATACACGACCAGTTGAAGAAGAAGTGTTATCTCCTTCTTTCCACAAACATGATGAAGATCGTTCTGTTGAATATGATGCAGAAGATGCATGGCAAGATGTTGCTAATTACGGAACGTCTGAAACACCGTCTGATTTAGAAAGACGAGATTCGAAAAACTATAATGGCATGTACGTAAACAGTGAGGAAAATGTAGGATACGTAGAAGATTTCGAAAACTTTATTGGTACAGATATGTATGGAAAAAATCCGCAAGTTTTCGCTACAGAAGAACATGAAGAATATGAACAAATGCTTGATGACTTTGAAGAGCGTACCTTTAAGGGCGAATTATCTTCAAATGAGTCGAGTTCCAAAGAATAAAAAAAAGCATTCCGAAAATCGGAATGCTTTTTATCGCTAGCTAATTAGTTTTTTGTAACGTTAGCAGCTTGTGGTCCACGGTTACCTTCAACGATTTCGAAAGAAACTTCTTGACCTTCTTCTAAAGTTTTGAATCCGTCACCTTGGATAGCTGAGAAGTGAACGAATACATCGTCTCCACCTTCAACTTCGATGAAACCGAAACCTTTTTCGCTGTTGAACCATTTAACTTTACCTGTTTGCATGTCATGTACCTCCTAAATAAAAATGAAACTATGAATCCACATGAAAAGGTGGATATAAAGGACATGAATGTATAACAAGCTTACAGCCTTTAATTCAACGTGCTTTATTTCCGTACCACATTATGTAGCTCAATAGTGATTTCACTATATCACGCTATATCCAAAACGTCAAATGAGAACACTTTCATTCCACCATTTTTTTATAATTTTAATATAATGTTGAATTTCCATATTCATATTTTAGCCCGGTATTTGTGGATAATTTGATTGGCGGGAGCTGCTAATCCGTTTGGGTTGGTCCCATTTTATTTGAAAATTAACAAAACTAAAGTATTCTAATCCTATTAAATTCTGTACAATATAAGTATCTATTACATACGAGGTGAAAAAAATGAGAGCACATGAAATCGAGTATAAGTTATACGGAGATGATATGCAGTTTGTTGAAATTGAGTTAGATCCAGAAGAAAGCGTGATCGCAGAAGCTGGCGCAATGATGATGATGGAAGATTACATAGAAATGGAAACAATCTTCGGTGATGGTTCTGGCCCATCTGGAGGTTTATTCGGAAAATTAATGGGCGCTGGTAAGCGTCTCGTTACAGGCGAAAGTATGTTTATGACTGTATTTACAAATACAGGTCACGGCAAACGCCACGTCTCATTTGCTGCTCCTTATCCTGGTAAAATTATTCCTGTAGATTTAACAGAATATCAAGGAAAAGTAGTTTGTCAAAAAGATGCCTTTCTTTGTGCCGCAAAAGGTGTTTCTATCGGAATTGAATTTACGAAAAAAATAGGAACTGGTTTCTTCGGTGGTGAAGGTTTTATCATGCAGAAACTTGAAGGTGACGGTCTTGCTTTCATGCACGCAGGTGGAACTGTATATAAACGTGAATTAAAACCTGGTGAGAAACTTCGCATTGATACAGGTTGTCTTGTTGCTATGACAAAAGACATTAACTATGATGTCGAGTTCGTTGGAAAAGTAAAAACAGCTCTATTTGGCGGCGAAGGTTTATTCTTCGCAACGTTAGAAGGACCTGGAACAGTTTGGATTCAGTCCTTAACACTTAGCCGATTAGCAGCACGCCTTACAAGCCCAGCAGCGCAAAGTACTGGCGAAGGTAGTGTATTAGGTGGCCTTGGTCGTTTATTAGATGGGAAAGAGTAAACTGTGCCCTTATGTGGGAATGGCCATCAACTAATAAAATAATAAAATTAAAACACCCTTGCTTGCAGTAATAAAGTGAAAGGGTGTTTTAATTTACGTCTACAAACGAGAAAAAGCAGTTAAAATAAAGTAATAAGGTTTACTTAAGGAAAATAAGGTATATTATATTTGTTGAGTAGATTCTCTTTAGAGACAAGAAAAGTAGGTGAACAAAGTGGGAAAATATCAATTGGATTCCAAAAGTCAGGTAGCTGTGGCAAAGTTCCATGAAAAACAGAAGCCTGCCAAATTTGATAAAAAGCAGCAACTTGAAAAATTGCGTACGGAGTATTTGAAAAAGAAGCAAAAACAAACAGATAAATAATATGTTTTATTTTCCGAATTTTTTCTGTATGTAACGCAAACAAACACAAGAAAATAGGTAAGTTATTCATCATTCAAATATATACAGGCTATTTTTTCAAACCTCTTACTTATGCAACTAACGCATGCGTCAGTTCATTAAGAATAACTAAAAAAGTCGATTCCTTGAGATGAAAAAGAGTAAACAGTGTCCTTATCAGGCACTGTTTTATTTTGACATTATAATTTCCTCCACTGATTTAGGTAAGCGATACAAGCTATTCTCCACCTCCAAAAGAATGAATCAAGTTCCTCACCGCATATATTAAACTATACCTTTTCTTAAGGAGGGCTTCCTTAATGCGTACTCCTTTATCCTTTGATAAAGACACTGCCATACTGTTAGCTTCTTGTTGTGAGTTAACGTATGAACAATATAAACAAAATGGTATTTTCGAAATACCAGATGGTTTTCAATATGTACAAGGTTTTCAAGGAAAGGCCATTCAAACAACAGAATGGTTCGGATTTATATTAGAATCTGAGGATACAATTATCGTTGCCTTCAGAGGCACTCAAACAGATCCAGATTGGATTATTGATTCTCTCGTCAATCAAAAACCTTATCCTTATGCTTTAAATGGCGGAAATGTCCATAACGGTTTTCTCTCTATTTATGAGTCTTGTCGTGATTCTATTATGGATATGCTCGTATCATTGCCAGCACATAAAAAACTGCTAGCTACTGGGCATAGTCTAGGTGGCGCGCTTGCCACATTACACATATTAGATGCACGTATAAATACTGCCTTCGCACAGTATGGACTTTATACATTCGCTTCTCCAAAAGTAGGAGATATCGCTTTTCGAAATTATTATAAACTACAAGTAGCTAGTAGCTTTCGTTTCGTCAACTTATTCGATGTCGTCCCACTTCTCCCTCCCCGAAACATAAATTTTAATGATCATGATTGGGAGTATGCACACGTCCATCACAACATGACATTTACAAAAAACACAAAATCCATTACAAATAATCATTCCATTACAACATACAAAACATGTCTGACTTCTCATTTTTAACCAGTAAACAATTGGAAATAAAATATTCGTATACTATAATAATCTATGAAGTTATTTTTGGATGAGGGGACCTTACATGTTAAAATTTATCTTCGCATTTTTCCTTATTATAATTTTTACGGTTACAGGTTTCTTTACATTTTCATACTTTGCGACAGGAGAGTATGATGGGGCAGGTATCATATATACCACTGTTCCATTTCTTTCTTAAGCAAAATAAATAAAACGAGCTTAATTTTATTAAGCACGTTTTATTTATTAATATCCATTTCTGTTGGTAAATCGATAATATATCTCCCAATATAGCAACCTCTTTAAAACTGTTTAACTGCATTACCAATACCCCAAATTTCATTACTGTACTGCAAAATCGTTCGATCGCTCGCAAAATGACCAGACTGTGCAATATTTAAAATCGACATTTCTAGCCACTTCGTTCGGTTCTCATAAGCTCTACCGACAGCTTCTTGTCTTTCAGCATATGGACCAAAATCTCGCAGAACGAAATATTCATCATTTTGAATAACGAGAGAATCGTAAATTGCTTCAAATTCGGCTCCCGACTGTGCAAAGAAACCATTCGTTAACTGATCTACTACCTTTTTAATGTGCCCATTGTGGTGATAATAATCACTTGCACGATATCCACCATTTTGATAGTAATGAAGAACCTCTTCGGCTGTTAAACCGAAAATGAAACAGTTATCATCACCGACCCGGTCTTTTATTTCAACGTTAGCACCGTCTAGCGTTCCGAGTGTAATCGCACCATTCATCATAAATTTCATATTACCTGTTCCCGATGCTTCTTTACTCGCCGTTGAAATTTGTTCACTTACATCCGCCGCTGGGAATATATCTTCTGCTAAAGAAACTCGATAGTTTTCTAGAAAGATAACTTTCATATATTGACTGACATACGGGTCATTATTTACTTTTCTTGCGAGTTCATTTATTAATTTAATAATTTTTTTCGCGTAATAATAGCCAGGTGATGCTTTCGCTCCAAAAATAAAAGTACGCGGATAAAATGTAAAACTAGCATCCTCTTTCAAACGGTTATACAAATATAAAATATGAAGAACATTTAATAATTGTCGTTTATAAGCATGTAATCTTTTCACTTGCACATCAAAAATAGAATTTGGATCAATGGTAATCCCCATTGTATTATGAATACGCTCCGCTAAAATCTCTTTACGCTCTTGTTTTACCTCTGCAAATTTCTCTTGGAAACTCGCATCATATTGAACTAATTGTAGCTCTTGAAGCTTAATCGGTTCTTTCTTCCACTCTGTTCCAATCGCCTCTGAAATGAGATTTGTTAACTGTGGATTTGCTTTCATAAGCCAGCGCCTATGAGCAATTCCATTCGTCTTATTATTAAACTTATCTGGATAAAATTCATAAAACAATCGCATTTCCCGCTGCTTTAATATTTCCGTATGAATTTTCGCTACACCATTTACGCTATGGCTACCGACAATCGCTAAATGAGCCATTTTCACAAGGTCATGTGCAATAATCGCCATTGCTTCAATACGATCCCACTCATACGGATACTGTTCCCAAAGTTCATGACAGAAACGTTCATTAATCTCTTCAATAATCATATAAATTCTCGGTAATAACGGTTTAAAAATGTGAATTGGCCACTTTTCGAGCGCTTCTGATAACGTTGTATGATTCGTATAAGAAATCGTCTGCGTCGTTATGTGCCAAGCTTCTTCCCATGCTAACTTTTCTTCGTCTAGTAAAATGCGCATCAGTTCCGGAATTGCTAAAACCGGATGTGTATCGTTAATGTGGATCGCAATTTTTTCATGTAGTTGACGAAGGTCACCATATCTTTCTCTATGCATTCGAACGATATTTTGCAAACTTGCTGATACGAGGAAATACTGTTGTTTTAAACGAAGTATTTTTCCCTCATCATGCGTATCATCTGGATATAAAAACTCCGATACAGCCTCTGTTTCACGCTTATATTTCAAAATATCTTTGCAGTTTTGCGGGAAAGGAACTGGTTCAGCATTCCAAAGTCTAAGTGTATTTACAGTACTCGTCTCATAGCCAACTACCGGCACATCATATGGCACGGCCATAATGATTTCTGCATTTGTATGCCTAAACTCTAAACGCCCGTCAATTTCTAGCGGTTCAACACTGCCGAAATAACTTACTTCTACAGCTTGATCATGCCTTCTTACTTCCCATACGTTTTCATGAAGAAGCCACTGTTCTGGAAATTCAACTTGATAACCATCAACAATTTTCTGATCAAACAAACCATGTTTATAACGAATTCCACAGCCGTGTCCTGGCAAGTTTAAAGATGCAAGTGAATCGAGAAAACAGGCTGCTAAGCGTCCAAGCCCACCATTACCAAGGCCTGCATCTGCTTCCACTTCTTCTAACTCTTGTAACGAAATCCCTAGTTCAGATAACCCCTGCTCGCATACATCTCGAATACCTAAATTCAAGATGTTACTTCCAAGCAAACGTCCAAGCAAAAACTCAATAGACAAGTAATACATTTGCTTTTGCTCTCCGGATCGATAACTCTCGTTCGTTGCAATCCATTGACCATTCATATATTCACGCACCATATGGCCGAGCGTATTATATTGATCACGAGTTGTAGAATCTTTGAAACTTTTACCATACATCGTCTCTAACTTTTCTAGAAAAGCTGATTTGAAACTTTCAACATGAGTAAACATTTCTTCACCACCTACATGTTATTCCATGAGACTTTTATACAATTTCTTATAAGCAAGAGCTGACTTCTCCCAGCTATAATCTTCCGTCATCGCTTGCTTTACAAGCTGCTCCCATACCGGTTTATCGTGATAAAATTCAATTGCACGATGGATCGTATGCAGCATGTCATGTGCATTAAAATTCGTGAAACTAAAACCATTTCCTTCTCCAGTTTCTTCATCATAAGAATGTACCGTATCGTTTAATCCACCTGTTTCTCTTACAATTGGAATCGTACCGTATGCTAATGCGATAAGTTGTCCAAGTCCACACGGTTCAAACAGCGATGGCATTAAGAATAAATCACTTCCTGCATACACTTGATGAGCTAATTCTTCATTAAATCCGATATAAACTTTTACCTTCTCCGGATACTCATATGCCATCCATTCAAAGAATTGCTCATATTCCGAATCACCTGATCCTAAAATAATACATTGTACATCTTCTTCCATTATTTCGCGGAATACAGTACGTACTAAATCAAGACCTTTTTGCTTCGTTAATCTCGTTACCATTGAAATAATTGGTGTATCCTCTTTTTCTGGCAAACCAAAATAACGCTGCAAGGCGCGTTTATTTTCACTCTTTTCATATAATGACTCTGCATCATACTGAGCCTTAATATACGAATCCGTCTCTGGATTATATACGCTCGTATCAATTCCATTTACAATGCCGCTAAGCTTATCATTATATTTGCGTAACAACCCATCTAACTTCTCACCGAAAAACTCATATTGAATTTCTTCTTTATATGTCGGGCTAACTGCTGTAATTTGATCTGAAGCTATAATACCGCCCTTCATAAAGTTCACATTCCCATAAAACTCTAACTGCTCACTGTGGAAATATTCATCACCAAGTTCTAACAAGTCGTACATTACTTCAGGAGGAAATACACCTTGGAACTGTAAGTTATGAATTGTATATACCGTTTTAATACGCTCATATAACGGGTTATCTTGATACTTTTCACGAAGTAAGAAATTAACCATAGCCGTATGCCAATCGTGGCTATGAAGAATATCCACTTCAAAATCAAGGTGCGAAATACACTCTAACACCGCTTTTGAGAAATAAGAAAAACGCTCTCCGTCATCATAATGACCATACAGAGAATCTCTCTTAAAATAATATTCATTATCTATTAAGTAATACGTAATTCCGTCTTGCTCACCTTTTAAAATTCCACAATATTGATTTCTCCACCCAAGCGGGACGTTAATTACTTTATGTAACGTACATCCATCTCTTAACTTTTGCGGAATGAGACTATAATTTGGAAGTATAATACGAACGTCCACTCCTAATTTTTTCAGCTCTTTTGGGAGCGCACCCGCTACATCAGCTAATCCTCCCGATTTCACAAACGGTACACATTCTGATACTGCAAATAAAATATTCACTTGTTGTCCCACTGCGCGAAAAGTTTTTATTACTCCTCTTGCAGCTTCCTCCCTTCGAGTTTTCATTTAAATTAAAACTTTAATCAGTGGAGGAAAAAGCCCCCACTGATTCTTTAGGAATAACTATTAATCGTACTGTTTTGTACGCTTCCTTTTTCTACAACATACGGCCCATCGGCGTTTCCTTTTAATACGACACCGTCACCAATTTTCACGTCTTTATCAATAATAACACCGTCTATTATACAGTTATCTCCAATTTGGCTCTTTTGCATAATAATACTGTTACGAATAATTGAACCTTTTCCAATTTTAACTGAACGGGAAACAACACTGTTTTCGACTTCCCCTTCAATAATACTACCGTTTGCAATCATTGTATTTTTCACGACTGCACCCTTTAGATAACGAGTTGGTGGCTCATCTTTTACTTTCGTAAAGATCGGTGCTTCTTTCTTAAATAATTGCTTCCAAATAGCAGGTTGCAAAATTTCTAAGCTATGTTTATAGTAACTTTCAATCGAGTCAATAATTGCTACATATCCAGTATGTTCATATGTAGCAATGTGTAATGATTTCCCGCGCTTTTCTCTCACTACATCAAATAAACTGTATTGTTCCACACCTTTATATGACTCAAATAAGTCTAACAATAATTGTTTCTTTAACACGTATGTTTGAAGCGAACCCCCTTCATGGCAAACTTCCGTAATATCAGCTGCCGTATGTATATGTCGCTCTAACACCGCTTGAAAATTTAATGCTGTTACGAGATGGCTATTCGTAATAACAACGTACTCTTCTCTGCTTCTTAGAAAATAATCAATATGTCTTCTAAAGTGTGCAAAAGACCCAAATTCATCTTGGTCACATTGGCAGTTTGGCGGGAATAAAAATAGTCCGTCTCGTTTTCTATCTAAATCCCACTGTTTTCCTGAACCAACATGGTCCATTAACGAACGATTTTTATGGCTTGTAAAAACTGCCACACTATGAATACTAGAATTCACCATATTTGAAAGCATGAAATCAATGAGTCGATAACGGCCCCCAAACGGTAACGCCGCTAGTGAACGATGCCCTGTTACTTTCTTTAAGGAAGGAAAACTTCCCGTTGCATTAATAATTCCTAACATTTTTTCTCCCATTCATTTCATCCCCCTTTTCTATTTCCCTTCAGCAATTAATACTACATCGTCAACATTCTTTTCTGGACGAATGATTGTTCCATCTTCGATAACCATTTCTGATCCAACAATCGCTCTTTCAATCACAACATTTTTACCAATCTTAGCCCCTGGCATAACGACAGAATCAATCACCATACTTCCTTCTTCCACCGTCACTCCTTGGAATAACACAGAATGCTTCACGTCCCCTTCAATGACGCACCCTTCGTTAATAAGCGATTCTTCTACTTTCGCCTTTTCAGCAATATATTGAGGCGGTTCGTTTGGATTGACAGAGTAAATACGCCAATTACGATCGTTTAAATTCAGTGATGTTTCATCGCGAAGCAAATCCATATTCGCTTCCCATAAGCTCTTCACCGTTCCAACATCTTTCCAATATCCTTCAAACGGATACGCCATTAGCTTCTTCCCTTCATCCAATAAAAGCGGAAGTACGTCTTTTCCGAAATCGTTACTAGATTCAGGATTTCTTGCATCCATCTCTAAATACTCTTTCAAAATTGACCAATTAAAAATATAGATTCCCATTGATGCAAGATTACTTCTTGGAAATTGCGGTTTCTCTTCAAACTCAACAATCTCCATTTCTTCATTTGTATTCATAATGCCAAAGCGACTTGCTTCATCCCAAGGTACTTCAATAACAGAAATGGATACGTCCGATTCTTTCTCAATATGGTAATCTAGCATCTTACTGTAATCCATTTTATAAATATGGTCGCCTGATAAAATGAGAACATACTCCGGTTCATACTGACTTAAATAGTTTAAGTTTTGATAAATGGCACTTGCCGTACCTGTATACCACTTAACCCCTGAAGACTCCGCATAAGGAGGTAAGACTGTGACCCCACCGTTTACTCGGTCTAAATCCCACGCATTTCCGATTCCGATATAATTATGAAGTTCGAGTGGTTGATATTGCGTTAAAATCCCAACCGTTTCAATACCAGAATTCGCACAGTTACTTAGCGTAAAATCAATAATGCGATATTTACCACCAAATGGAACAGCTGGCTTGGCTAAATTCTTTGTTAATGCACTTAAACGACTACCTTTTCCCCCTGCTAGTAACATTGCTACGCACTTTTGTTTTTGAGCCATCTTGTTTTTTGCTCCCCTTTCTCGTCTTCACTGGTCGTAATATGGATACGCCAAATGGTGGAATTGTAATCTCTACATGTGCTGCTTGATTATGGTACGGTTCTAGAATCGTCTTAAGACGTTTCTTATTCACTTGTCCCGAACCTCCATATTGCTGTGCATCACTGTTTAAAATCTCGTTATAATACTCGAAATCTGGTACACCTACTTTATAGTTTTCATATGTAGCTTTCGTAAAATTACATACGATAACTAACGCATCTTCTTGTTTATCCCCTTGGCGGATAAACGAGAAAATACTTTGCTCGTTATTATTAGCATCAATCCACTGAAAACCTTCAGGCGAATGATCAAGCTGCCAAAGTGGTTTTGAGCGCTTATACAATGCTATGAGCTCTTTAAAGTAATCATGCATATAACGATGCATTTCAAAATCATGTAAATTCCAATCTAAATCTTCAAGGTCTTTCCACTCATCAAACTGCCCGAATTCTCCTCCCATGAAAATTAATTTCTTTCCTGGGTGAGTAAAGAAATATCCATATAATAAACGAAGCTGAGCAAACTTATCCCAGTAATTACCTGGCATTTTATTTAATAACGACTTTTTCCCATGAACGACTTCATCATGAGAAAGGGGTAATATGAAGTTTTCAGAGTAAGCATATAGTAAAGAGAACGTCATTTTCTCATGAATATATTTTCTGTACTCTGGCGCACACTCCATATATTTCAGCACGTCATTCATCCAGCCCATATTCCATTTGTAATTGAATCCAAGCCCACCTTCATACGTTGGTGCTGTTACAAGTGGCCAAGCTGTTGAATCCTCTGCCGTCATAAGAAAATCTTCATCCTCTGCAAACACTGCTTCATTTAACTCCCGTAAAAATGACACAGCGTACTCATTACTTTGCTCTTGTCCTTCTTTATTCCAGTACAACATGTTCGCAACTGCATCTACTCTGAAACCATCAATATGGAAATATCTCATCCAAAATAACGCATTTGAAATTAAGAAATTACGTACCTCTCTCTTTCCTAAATCAAAATTGACAGTTCCCCATACTAGATTTTCTTGTACATCTTTATCTTTATATTCATAGGTCGGTGTGCCATCAAACAAATATAAACCGTGAGCATCTTTACAAAAATGCCCCGGTACCCAATCTAAAATGACACCGATTCCATATTTATGACATTCGTCGACAAAATACATTAAATCATGCGGTGTACCAAATCTACTCGTCGCTGCATAATATCCCGTTCCTTGATATCCCCAAGAACGATCATATGGATGCTCAACAAGCGGCATAATTTCAATATGTGTAAATTGATGTTCCACCACATACGGAATGAGTTCTTCTGCCATTTCCCTGTAAGAATATAGTGTTCCATCTTCTTTCTTTTTCCAAGAACCAAAATGTAATTCATAAACTGTCATCGCTTCTTTATAAATCGGTTTTTTCTTTTTCTTACGATTCCAGTTTTTATCATTCCATTCATATCCTTTTATATCAAAAACTACAGATGCCGTATTCGGTCTTACTTCTGCATATATAGCATACGGATCTGCCTTTAAAATGACGTCACCAGCCAACGTTTCAATCGCATATTTATATATTTCTCCTTCTTCAATATGCGGTATAAATAAGGACCAAATCCCTTCTTCTGTCACTTGTAGCATCTTATGTTGCTCATAATCCCACTCATTAAAATCTCCAACAACACTCATTGCTTTCGCATGAGGAGCCCAGACTGTAAATCGTACCCCTTGAATCTCATCTTCCGTCACAACATGTGCGCCAAAGATGTTATAACTTTCATAGTACTTTTCTGTATGAAACTCATCTCGTTTCACTTCTTCACAATTTATTACACTCAATATGCTCACCTCACTTAGATGACAGAATTTTTTATACTTTAACTATTTCTGCGAAAAACTGCAATATCCTTGTTAATTTATAAAAAACATTCGTTTTTTTCTTAAAAATGTTAGTTTTTCTTCACATTTCCGTGTAAAATATCGAATTTTGACGAATATTCATTGAAAACGCTTTATTATTCTTCTATATTTTTACCAATTATTTTTTCTCAACCTTTATTTTATTATGTTTATCCTATTTTTCATGCTATTTTCCACTCAAAATCAAAACAAAATAATCTGTCATAAAAAAATGTTTCTCAATATTTTTTGTCACAATGTTATTGAAATGCGAAATTTAATCCTGCTTTTGAAAAGCTACTTTCCGAAAAAGGAGTAACCGCAAAAGTAAATGAACCGAAACTAGAGGCAGATTCTGTTACAGTTGGCGGCGCTATCGATGACAAAAACTTTGCTGGATTAGATGGTGATTTCCCGTTCATTGATGTAATTTTCAAAGTAGAAAATGATGAATTTTATGAAGCAAACGCTCAATTAGAGTCACCAATTTTTGTTTACTGGAAACAAGGTGAATCAGAACCAAATAGAATGCGTGTACTTCAAGATCAAACATTCTCAGTTATGTCCTTAAACTCACTAGTAGAAGGAAATATTAAACCTGGTGCGTTCTTAAATGAACGCGAATATTTAGATGAAAAGTTCGATTATACAAAGCTTGGCGTAAAAGTATATGCGACTGATTCTTACCGTCATAAGTTTGAAGGCTCACTAGATAAATACGGATACTTCAAACTAAATGGACTTCCAGTTAATAAACGCGACAATAACTTATATGTAGAGATGCCAGGACATTTAACAAGCCGCCTAACAACGAAACTTGGTACTGAAAAAGACGGTAAGCTGCTTGGCCAATATTATTATGCAAGACCTGACGAAAACCTTGCCGGCGATGTAAATGGTGATAAAGTAATCGATATTAAAGATGCTGAAATTATCGCTAGCAACTATGGTAAAAAAGAACTAACTGTAAAAGACGGAGACCTTAATAAAGATGGTATTGTCGACGAAAAAGATATTCGCTTCGTTGAAAGGAACTTCTTGAAAAAAGGTCCAGATGCATCTAAATCACAAACACCTGTAGAAAAATCCAAAAGCGGTACACTGGCAGATATTTTAAAGAATTTAGGATTAACACCTAAAAAATAATAAATTGAAACTTTAATCAGTGGGTTTTTACTGCCCGACAAATAGCGGAATAATAAAGAGCACTCTACGTAAAATAGAGTGCTCTTTTCTATAAACGACCCTTATCCAGCAAAAGGGGTATATTGGGGATATACAAGGGAAACCGGAAAAGGAATTTATATTAAATTATATAAGTTCAGAGGTAAGAAGCAGTTTCCCACCTCTGAATTATTTAGCAATTATTATAGTACTGGTGCCATTGTTTCTTTTAATACTTTTACAGAATGAGCGAACTTCACTTTTTCCTCTTCATTTAGCTCAAGTTCTACGATTTCACGTACACCTTCGCGGTTAATTACAGCTGGAACACCTACGTAAGCATCTTTCTCGCCGTATTGACCTTCAAGGTATGCAGATACAGTTAATACGCTGTTCTCGTTGTTTAAGATTGCTTTAGTTACACGAAGTAGTGACATACCGATTCCGTAGTAAGTTGCACCTTTACGCTCGATGATATGGTAAGCTGCATCACGTACGTTTTCGAAGATTTTGTCTAAGTCTTCTTGTTTGTACTGTTCGTTGTTAGCTAAGATTGTTTCTAATTTTTGTACACCAATAGTAGCGTGGCTCCATACTGGAAGTTCAGTGTCACCGTGTTCACCAACGATGTAAGCATGAACGTTACGTGGATCTACATCTAAGTAGTCACCTAACATGTAACGGAAACGAGCAGAGTCTAAAGTAGTACCAGAACCGATTACGCGCTCTTTCGGTAAACCAGATTCTTTCCAAGTTACGTAAGTTAAAATATCAACTGGGTTAGTTGCGATTAAGAAGATTCCATCGAATCCGCTATCCATAATGCCGCGAACGATTTGTTTAAAGATCTTTGTATTTTTCTCAACTAAGTCTAAACGAGTTTCACCTGGCTTTTGTGGTAACCCAGCAGTGATAACAACTAAATCTGCATCTTTACAATCTGCATAGCTACCGCTCCAAACTTTTGTTGGTGATGGAGAGAATGGTACCGCATGGCTTAAGTCCATTGCTTCCCCTTCTGCTTTTGCTTCATTAACATCTACTAATACGAATTCTTCAGCTACACCTTGGTTGATCATTGAGTAAGCGTAACTACAACCTACAGCTCCTGTTCCTACTAATACTACACGATTGATACCTTTTTTCATGGTAATTTCCCCTCTCTATTGTTCACATATATTTTTTTATGATTGTTTAAGTAATTAATTAAAATACTAATTTAATGTTGTTTAACTTCTTTACATTCATATTGTAGCACGTATTATTGTGAATTACTTCACAAATTATGACCTATTTGTGAACTTTTTCACATAGAGTGTAAAGTTATTGGAATAGGTGTGGAATCCATTTCAATGGAGGCGTTTTCTTTAGATTGTGAAAGGGATTTTCTTGTGTTTTTCGTCGGTAAGTGAAATTATATCGGCGATTTTTAGAATATATCGACCGTAACTCCAAATATATCAGCGATTATTAAAATTTATCGATCGTAACTCAAATTATATCAGCGATTTTTGCAATATATCGACTTACCGACAAAACTCGACAATAATGACAACATAAAAAAGCTGTCTCCAGTAGATCACACCTGTTGAAAGAAGCAGCTTCTTCTATATATTATTTATTTTCATCCGTTTCTCCAAGTGTAGGAGGCTACAGCCATACAGCTGGGGTAAAAGTTCAACTTGAGGTATCATTTTAGATAGATAGTTCCTTCATATTCATACAGGCCCAAATAAACAACATGATTGTATTTACCGCTCTATATACCCAACTGCAACAGCCCATACTTCATATTTCTTCTATTGCATAAAAAAGCAGACTATCCAAAGTTCACTTTTATACAACAAAAAAGAGATAGCAGATTATGCTATCTCTTTTAGTATGACCCGTACGGGATTCGAACCCGTGTTACCGCCGTGAAAGGGCGGTGTCTTAACCACTTGACCAACGGGCCAGTTCTGGCAGAGAAGAAGGGATTCGAACCCTCGCACCGCGTTCGCGATCTACTCCCTTAGCAGGGGAGCCCCTTGAGCCACTTGGGTACTTCTCTATAAATATGGCTCCGCAGGTAGGACTCGAACCTACGACCGATCGGTTAACAGCCGATAGCTCTACCACTGAGCTACTGCGGAACAATTATGGTGGGCCTAAATGGACTCGAACCATCGACCTCACGCTTATCAGGCGTGCGCTCTAACCAGCTGAGCTATAGGCCCATAATTGAAAAGCGGGTGAAGAGAATCGAACTCTCGACCAGAGCTTGGAAGGCTCTTGTTTTACCACTAAACTACACCCGCATTAAATTGTAAATGGTGAGCCATGAAGGACTCGAACCTTCGACCCTCTGATTAAAAGTCAGATGCTCTACCAACTGAGCTAATGGCTCATTTTGAAAGTGGTGCCGACTAGAGGACTTGAACCCCCAACCTACTGATTACAAGTCAGTTGCTCTACCAATTGAGCTAAGTCGGCTCGTGATTTCAAAATGGTGGCTCGGGACGGAATCGAACCGCCGACACGAGGATTTTCAGTCCTCTGCTCTACCGACTGAGCTACCGAGCCTTTATGTAAAAAATGGCGGTCCCGACCGGGGTCGAACCGGCGATCTCCTGCGTGACAGGCAGGCATGTTAACCACTACACCACGGGACCATTTGGTTGCGGGGACAGGATTTGAACCTGCGACCTTCGGGTTATGAGCCCGACGAGCTACCGTGCTGCTCCACCCCGCGATGATAAAATATTCACTTTAGAAAAAATGGAGGAGGTAGAGGGATTCGAACCCCCGCGCGACTCTCGCCGCCTGTCGGTTTTCAAGACCGATCCCTTCAGCCGAACTTGGGTATACCTCCGAGATATATACGTCTAATGGTGGACCTTGTAGGACTCGAACCTACGACCGGACGGTTATGAGCCGTCTGCTCTAACCAGCTGAGCTAAAGGTCCTTTATGGTAGCGGCGGAGGGGATCGAACCCCCGACCTCACGGGTATGAACCGTACGCTCTAGCCAGCTGAGCTACACCGCCATAAATGATATTAATATAAGTGGAGCCTAGCGGGATCGAACCGCTGACCTCCTGCGTGCAAGGCAGGCGCTCTCCCAGCTGAGCTAAGGCCCCATGTTTTTTGGAATATCGGGAAGACAGGATTTGAACCTGCGACCCCCTGGTCCCAAACCAGGTGCTCTACCAAGCTGAGCCACTTCCCGTTAATAAAAGCGCGCCCGAGAGGAGTCGAACCCCTAACCTCTTGATCCGTAGTCAAACGCTCTATCCAATTGAGCTACGGGCGCATATGGTGCCGAGGGCGGGGGTCGAACCCGCACGGTGGTCACCCACCGCAGGATTTTAAGTCCTGTGCGTCTGCCTGTTCCGCCACCCCGGCATGTCATATTGAAAATTGGAGCGGAAGACGGGATTCGAACCCGCGACCCCAACCTTGGCAAGGTTGTATTCTACCACTGAACTACTTCCGCAAGACATGTATGAGTTATTTTATTAAAAGTGCGGGTGAAGGGAGTCGAACCCCCACGCCAAAGGCGCTAGATCCTAAGTCTAGTGCGTCTGCCAATTCCGCCACACCCGCATATTTCATTAAAATGGTGAGCCATGAAGGACTCGAACCTTCGACCCTCTGATTAAAAGTCAGATGCTCTACCAACTGAGCTAATGGCTCTTAATGGCTGGGCTAGCTGGATTCGAACCAGCGCATGACGGAGTCAAAGTCCGTTGCCTTACCGCTTGGCTATAGCCCATTAATTAAGAATGGTGGAGGGGGGCAGATTCGAACTGCCGAACCCGAAGGAGCGGATTTACAGTCCGCCGCGTTTAGCCACTTCGCTACCCCTCCGACATATATGGTGGAGGATGACGGGATCGAACCGCCGACCCCCTGCTTGTAAGGCAGGTGCTCTCCCAGCTGAGCTAATCCTCCATTTTGCCTGGCAACGTCCTACTCTCACAGGGACAAGGTCCCAACTACCATCGGCGCTAGAGAGCTTAACTTCCGTGTTCGGTATGGGAACGGGTGTGACCTCTCTGCCATCATTACCAGACTGTATTCATTTAAGACAAGAATCATTGTAACTTATTTAACTTTTAAAGTCAACAAGTTTTTTATATTCTTTCAAAACTAGATAACATTGCTTCATATTATATGGTTAAGTCCTCGATCTATTAGTATTCGTCAGCTCCACATGTCACCATGCTTCCACCTCGAACCTATCAACCTGATCATCTTTCAGGGATCTTACTAGCTTACGCTATGGGAAATCT